>NZ_SCFT01000001.1:0-234322 GCF_016617655.1 Erysipelothrix sp. strain 2 (EsS2-7-Brazil) | reverse complement strand
AACTATTTAAAATATTACAATGAAAATCGAATACAAGAAAAGCTAGGATATCAATCTCCCGTAAATTATCGGTTAACTTCATCCTAACTTGGTTTTTTCTTTAGTCCCAAGGAACTAGGTCAGTTCCTTTCAATCTTAAGGTTTTTTTGTGTTAAAGTGTTTCAATAATTTGTGGAAGTCTCTTTTTAACGAGTTTTTTAATGACCTGATATAGGATAAAACTGAGTAAAATGAGTAGAATTCCAAATGTATAAATAACATGAATCGGGTTAAAATTCATCGCTGCGTAAACAAATCCTCCAATAATCAAAAACGAAGAGAAAAGTGGGATTACAGCGAGAAAGTTTTGTTTAATGGCTTGGGTTTCATTGTCCCATACTAATTTTGGTGAGAAAACGTCTAAGACGATTGCACTCGTGTTTGAAAGGATTGACCCTAAAAATGCACTAAGGACAAAAAGAATGATATACCCAAAATTAAGATTCAAGAAAATCGCGAGCAGGATTCCAATAATCCATGTTGGAATAACCGTTATCAGAGATCCGATCAGAATCTTTGCATGGACCAAGGTCATAAAATCGAGAGGCATTGCTTGAAACTGTTGTAGGGTACGCCCTTCACGCGATATTGAAGTCGCGGTAATCATTCCAACATTCGCCATGAAATAAGATATTACAAGACCAATAATAAAAACGAGCGCAAATTTAACCGAAAAGGGTTGAGTGTAAAATTGTAATGTCATGATTTCTTGAACGGTCTGATTTATTTCCGACAAGGATACTGGGGACTTGGAGACCCCAATTACAAATGGAATCACAAATGATACCGGTATAATAATCAAACCTGCGAAATAGTTTGTTGTGAATGTTGGGGTTCGAAGAATATTTCGAATGTCGTATCTCATGATGGCACAGAGTGCAGAACGTTTCTTTGTTGATTTATTAAACGCTTTAGTTGTGAGTGCTGTCTTTTTCGAACTTGCTTCATCAATTCCAATAACGCCTTTAAAATATAGTTTTTGCACAAGCGTAACACAGAGGAAAGGACTGAGTATAGAAATTAAGATTCCAAGAAACAACTTTCCATAATCTGCATAAACAACACCTTGTGAGAGCAGTGGTATTGTAGGGAAAATGCCATTCATGACTTTAAGTAAGGCGTTATCACCCGATGCAATACTGGTCATGATTTTTGATAAGAAGTCGGCACCGCCGGTTCCGGATGTTTGACCAAGAAAGGCCATACCAAGCCCCAATACAATACCGAGCAACGTTGAGACATAGGTATAAACGTCTTTATTTTTGAAAAATGGAATAAAGGTCAAGACGAGAATCATAAAGATCAATGATAGTGTAAATGGAATTATCGGAATCATCAGTGAACTCACGATAAATCGGATTATAAATAAGAAATCTGGTTTAACATTTACCATATACGCAATTGCGAAAGGAATAAAAATAACTGCAGCGCTGAGATACATCGTGATCAAACTCGCAATAAATTTTGAAAAAAGAATATCGGCAGCACGAACGGGTAGCACTAAATAGCGCTCAATATCTTTTGAAAAATAAAATATCCCTGGAACGATGAGAATGCCCATAATTAAGATATAAATACTAGCACTCGCAAATAATGTATGGATTGCTATTCCAGGCTGTCCTAACGAAACTGCAGATTTAATAAGTGCATTCCAAAGAAAGAATACAATTCCACCGAGATAAATGAAAAGAAAGCCAAATAAGAGAAACATATATTTTGAATTTTTTTTCTTTTTGGTTGAGAGTTGCTGCGTAAAATCATAAGTCGTTGTCTTCAACATTATTTTTGTTAGTGTGAGAATTCGACTCATTTTGTAAGCTCCAAGAAGATTTCTTCAAGTGAAAGTTGATTGTAGTTAGATTTCAGTGACTCAAGGGTACCTGTATAGACAATCTTACCGTGATTGATGATAACGACTTTATCGCATAATTTTTCCGCAACTTCAAGAACATGGGTTGAAAAAAATACCGCGCCACCGTGTTGAGCATGTTCACGCATGGCTTCTTTTAAAATATAAGAAGATTGTGGATCAAGTCCGGTTAGGGGTTCATCCAGGATGAGTAAGTAAGGATTGTGTAGAAGAACGCCAATCACCATAATTTTTTGTCGCATTCCATGTGAGTAGGATAGAAGTTTATCATTCAACGCCTGTTCCATCCCCAATAGGTGAGTATAGTTTTGTATTCGTTGTTGGCGATCTGTTTCATTGATGTTGTAAATGTCGGCAATAAAATTGAGATATTCAATCCCTTTCAGTTTTAAAAAAGCATTGGGATCATCAGAAACATATCCAAACTGTTGTTTTGCTTCAATCGGTTGTTCGCGGATGTTTAAATCGTTGAGTGTAATCGAACCCGAGTCCGGTGCCAAAATGCCTGTAAGCATTTTAATTGTCGTTGTTTTGCCGGCGCCGTTTGGTCCAATAAATCCAACAATTTCTCCAGAATTAATCTGAATGGATACATCATCAACAGCTTTATGGGACCCATTATAGGTCTTTGTGACGTTCTTTATATTTATCATAATCTTCTCCTTGATCATAAGATGTATTAATTATATCACTATTTTCACTATTTTCAATATCTTCACCAAAGTGGATAAAAATAGAGGGAATCATCCCTCTACATCCATGTAATTTTTCGTTCGGTTCCGTCTTTAATTCTTTGAATATTCGAACGATGACGGTAAATAACAATTATTGCAATAATTGTGAACGCAATGGTTACTTGAATGTTATCTTGTGAAATACCAAGAATAACAACTGCAGTAATAATTGAAATCATCGCGGATAGTGAAACCATTTTAGATAAGTACAGTACTGCAAAGAAGATGAGTACAGGTACGATAAAATGCAGTACAGGTCTTTTTGTCACAAGAATTGAAATCCCCAATAAAAATCCCATAGCGGTTGAAACGGCTTTTCCACCTTTAAACTTAGCGAATATTGGAAAACAATGACCCAATGTTGCGAAAAATCCAGCGTAAATCGTTGCATCTGGGAATAAGAAATTGGTGATAACCATTGCGATGGTTGCTTTTAAAACATCTAAGACCGCAACGGCAACGCCAGCTTTCGCGCCCAAAGTTCGCCCAGCATTTGTTCCCCCAAGATTTCCAGAACCGTGTTCACGGATATCGGTATTAAAAAAAAGTTTTCCAATGACTAATGCATTTGGAATGGATCCTAAAAGATATCCAAGCACACTTGCTAATAATATTTCCATAAATTCACCTCAAAATCATTTTACCATGTTCAATGGCAAAGTTAAAAGAACTTTTCATGCTGGTTGAACTTTTAATACTCAAATAATCATTATGTCATGATATAATACACGTTGAGAGGAGTTGGAGAGCTTGAGTACACAAAATTATTCAGCTTCAAGTATTGAAATTTTAGAAGGTCTTGAAGCTGTAAGAAAACGCCCTGGGATGTACATTGGATCTACCGATTCACGTGGTTTGCATCATTTAGTATGGGAAATTATGGATAATGCGATTGACGAAGCGCTTAATGGTTTCGGAACGACAATCCGTTTAAATATAGAAGATGATATGACTGTTTCGATCCGAGATGAGGGTCGAGGAATGCCGATTGAAACTCACACAAGTGGTGTTAGTGCATTGCAGGTCATTTTTACTGTGCTTCATGCCGGCGGAAAATTTTCAGAGGCAGGTGGATACAAAACAAGTGGAGGTCTTCACGGAGTTGGTGCATCTGTTGTAAATGCGCTGAGTGAAGAAGTTAATGTAAGTGTATTCCGTAAAGACGGAACTTATAATATGACGTTTAGAAATGGTGGTAAAGAAATCGAACCCCTTAAAAAAACAAGTGATCGGGGTCCGATTGGAAGTCGCGTTCGTTTTAAAGCTGATCCAACTATTTTTAAAAATTCAAAATTTAGTTTTGATACCATTTGTGAACGTGTTCAAGAGAGCGCATTTTTACTACAAGGGATTCAGTTTATTGTTACGGACGAGCGTGTCAATATCACACGAGAATATCGTTATGAAAAAGGACTTGAGGCCTTTATGGAGTATATTCATGAAGATCAAGAAGTATTAAATGATGTTATTTTACTAAATGGTTCTGATCAAGGAATTTCAGTTCAAATTGCATTGCAATATAATGAAGGCTATAACGAAGACACCTATTCATACGTTAACTTGGTTCGAACCCATGATGGAGGGACTCATGTTGCAGGTTTTCGTTCTGGATTTACGAAAGTCATCAATGAATGGGCTCGTAAACATAACCTTTTAAAGGAAAAAGAAAAGAATTTTGAAGGAAATGATGTTCGTGAAGGGCTTTCTGTCATTCTATCAGTAAGTATTCCTGAGAATCTTCTTCAATTTGAAGGACAAACAAAAGGGAAATTAGGAACGCCTGCCGCAAAAGGTGTTGTTGATGCGGTAATCTCAGAGCAGTTACCTTACTACTTGGATGTTCATCATGAAGAAGCTACAAAGATCATCACTAAAATTCAAAAAGCTTCGCATGCCCGTTTAGCGGCTCGTAAAGCACGTGAACAGGCACGAAATGGAAAACGAAATAAGATTGAACGTATTTTGTCAGGAAAACTTGCGAATGCTCAAACGCGAAATAAAAACAAGAATGAATTGTATTTAGTCGAAGGGGATTCAGCGGGTGGTAGTGCTAAGCAAGGACGTGATAGTAAATTCCAAGCGATTCTACCGTTGCGTGGTAAGGTTTTAAATACGCAAAAGGCAAAATTTGAAGATATTCTCAAAAATGAAGAATTAAATACAATTATTCATTGTGTGGGTGCTGGTGTTGGGAAAGATTTTGAGTTAAAAGATTGTAACTATAATAAAATCATTATTATGACCGATGCGGATACAGATGGTGCTCATATTCAAGTGCTGCTTTTAACCTTTTTCTTTAGACACATGCGTCCGCTTGTTGAGGCAGGGTATGTTTATATTGCGCAACCGCCGCTTTACCGTGTTAAATCCGGTAAAAATGTCCATTACGCTTATACTGAAGAGGAATTGGATGCATACCGTAAACAGTATGGTAAGGTTGAACTTCAACGCTATAAAGGACTCGGGGAAATGAATGCGGATCAACTTTGGGAAACCACGATGGATCCAGCGAGCCGTTCGTTAATTCAAGTTCAAATCGATGACTTTTTAGTCGCTGATAAACGTGTCTCCGTACTTATGGGTGACAAGGTTGATGTTCGTCGCGATTGGATAGAACAAAATGTCGCATTTACGTTAGAGGAGGATCCACATGTCGCATGATTCATTAATTAAATTACCGATCGAAGACATCGTTGGTGAACGCTTTGGCCGGTATTCTAAATACATTATTCAAGAACGTGCGCTCCCAGATGTGCGTGATGGATTAAAACCTGTACAACGTCGTATTTTATATGCGATGTATCATGATAAAAACTTCTATGATAAACCATATCGAAAATCCGCAAAAACAGTGGGTCTTGTTATTGGTAATTATCATCCTCATGGAGATAGTTCAGTTTATGAAGCAATGGTTCGAATGTCTCAATCATGGAAGATGAATATGCCCTTGATTGATATGCAAGGAAATAATGGTAGTATTGATGATGATCCCGCAGCTGCGATGCGATATACAGAAGCTCGTATTTCAAAATTGTCTCAAAAACTTCTTGAAAACATTGATGAAGACGTCGTCCCTTTTGTACTGAACTTTGATGATATGACGACTGAGCCTTCCGTTTTACCAGCACGATATCCAAACCTTCTTGTGAATGGTTCGACAGGGATTGCGGCTGGATATGCAACCAATATACCGCCATTCAACCTTAATGAAATTATGGATGCTTCAATTTATCGCTTACATAATCCAGAGTGCGGTGTAGATGAAATCATGACTATGGTTCAAGGCCCTGATTTTCCAACAGGTGCCATTATTCAGGGTAGAGATGGAATTGAAGATATTATTCGTAAAGGAAAAGGACGCATTGTAGTTCGCGCTAAGGCAGATATCGTAGAAAATAAAAGCATGAAGCAAATTGTTATTACCGAATTACCTTATGAAGTGATTAAGTCTAATGTTGTTCGTAAAATTGACGAATTGCGTTTTACTAAAGCCAGTGAGGGATTTGGTGATGTGATGGATGTCCGTGATGAATCCGATCGTACAGGGTTACGGATCGTCATTGACTGTAAACGTGATGCTAATGTAGAAAGCATTCTCAATCTTTTCTATAAATACACGGAATTACAAGTTTATTACAATGCGAATATGGTTGCGATTGTTGATCAACGTCCACAGGTTTGTGGTCTTTTAGAAATTCTTGATGCCTACTTAAAATTTAGACAAGAAGTTGTGCTTAACCGTAGTAAATATCGTTATGAACAAAAAGAAAAACGATTACATATTCTTGAAGGGTTAATGAAAGCAACATCAATACTTGATGAGATTATTGCAGTCATTCGTCGTTCAAATAACCGCTCTGAATCACGCAATAATATCATGGCCGAGTTTGGATTTACCGAAGCGCAAGCAACCGCAATCGTTGATTTACAACTGTATCGTTTATCTTCAACGGACATTAATGCCCTTCGCGATGAATTCGCAAAACTGGCAAATGAATTAGAATATCTCGATTTAGTCATTAACAATATCGATATGTTAAACAATCTTATTGTTAAAGAATTCATGGAAATCAAAGAAACTTTTGATACGCCACGCAAATCATCAATAGAAGCGGAGATTTCAGAACTTGAGGTCGATCACCTCAGTCTTATTACAAATGAAGCGGTTATGGTTACCGTCTCGCGTGATGGATATCTCAAGAAAGTGTCATTACGTTCATACGGTTCAAGTCAAAAAGATGTGATAGCACTTATGGATGAAGACATGCCAGTATTTAGTTCAGAAGTAGAAACAACCGATTATCTCGTCTTTGTAACGTCTAAAGGTCGATATGGCATGATTCTTGTGCATGAAATTGATGAGGCTCGTTGGCGTGATACGGGTTCACACATTAACCAATACATGAAATGTGATCCAAATGAAAAAATCATCAGTGTCTTTACATTAAAATCGTTTGATACCTATCAATTTATCGTGACATCAACAGCATCGGGTATGGTGAAGAAAACAGCCATTTCAGAACTTGAAGTTAAGCGTACAAATCGACTTTACGATGTCATGAAGTTAGGGAAACATGATGAGTTGGTGGGTGCTGTCATTACTTCGAATGAAGATCATTTACTACTTGTAAGTAAAGAAGGACAATGCATGCGCCTTGATCTCTCAGAAATTAATCCAATTGGTTTGCGTGCTAAAGGTGTTATTGGAATGAAACTCAAATTAAATGATCGCATTGTCTCGACAATAGGATTATCGGATGAAAGTGACGTTGTTTTCGTATCAGATCGATTCCAAATGAAACGTATTAAGGCGCAAGATATTGCAATCAATAACCGTGCAACTCAAGGGACTTCAATTGTGAAAACGGTTAAGAGCAATCCGCACTATTTAGGTGAAGTTTTTGTGGGTAATATACAAGATCATATCTTAATATATAATGACCATACATCAATTATTTCAATTAAAGATGTGCCTATTATGTCATCAGATGCAACATTCTCAACGGTTACGGATGAAAAAGATTTCTCAATACTGAGACCGCTTGTTCATGTTGTAAAGGTTGCGTTTCCTAAATCAGAGGCGAAAAGCATTGATGAACCTTTGAAACTTGATTTATAATTATGTATAATTGTAGGGTAGAGTTATTACGTTCGACCTTACAAAACCAAGTCTGGCGGTTGTATACTTCCAGACTTTATTATTTCAATTAGGAGGTTTTATGATTAATCGGTATTCAAGAGATGTAATGAAAACAATATTTAATGATCAATTTCGTTTTGAAGCGTGGCTAAAAGTTGAGATCCATGCTGCAGAGGCATTCAATCAATTGGGCGTTGTTCCTGATAATGATTTAAAAGCATTACAAGAAAATGCTTCCTTTGATATCAATCGAATTTATGAAATTGAAGCGGAAACACGTCATGATGTTGTCGCATTTACCAGAGCCGTAAGTGAGACACTGGGTGATGAAAAACGATGGGTTCATTACGGCTTAACGAGTACTGATGTTGTTGATACGGCATATGGATATATTTATAAGCAAGCAAATGATATCCTGGAACAAGGTCTTATTGATTTTATTGAGGTGTTAAGACAACAAGCCATTCGCTATAAAGATACTCCATGCATAGGACGTACGCATGGAATTCATGCTGATATTACAAGTTTTGGCTTAAAGTTTGCGCTTTGGTATGATGAGATGAATCGAAATTTAACGCGCTTTCAAAGTGCACGTAAAGATTTAGAAGCAGGTAAAATTAGTGGTGCTGTTGGAAATTTTGCGAATACAGATCCTTATGTACAAGATTATGTATGTGCGCAATTAGGCATTACGTCCACAAATATATCAACCCAGGTACTTCAGCGAGATCGCCATGCATTCTATATGTCGACACTGGCATTAATTGCGACAAGCATTGAAAAAATTGCAACAGAAATCCGACACCTTCAACGAACAGAAGTTGGTGAATTGGAAGAATTCTTTAATAAAGGTCAAAAAGGATCTTCTGCGATGCCTCATAAACGAAATCCAATCAGCAGTGAAAACATGGCGGGTTGTGCACGTGTGATACGTGGCTATATGATGACATCCTTCGAAAACGTCGCATTATGGCATGAGCGTGATATTTCACATTCCAGTGCGGAACGTATCATTTTCCCGGATGCAATCACCTTATTGGATTATATGTTGCATCGATTTACACGAATTGTTGCGAATTTAGTTGTTTATGAAGACAAAATGATGGATAATATCAACTTGACACACGGTGTTATTTTTGCACAACGTGTAATGACAACATTGATTGATAGCGAGGGATTAAGTCGAGAAGCGGCGTATGATTTAATACAGCCACTTGCAATGGAAGCATACAATACGCATACATCGTTTTTGGATGTGCTTCTTAAAAATGAGAATGTTTTAACATTGATGACTGAAGATCAATTAAAAGAGTGTTTTGATTTAAACTACTTCTTAAGAAGAGTTGATACCATTTTTGAAAGGGTAAATATATATGGAAAATAAAAAATGCGTTGGTTGTGGTTCAGTCTTACAAACTGAAGATACAATGGGACGTGGTTACGCGAAATCAATTGAGAATGATTATTGTCAATCATGTTTTCGTTTAAAGCATTATCGCGATTTTAAACGTGTTAAAGCTGATGTTAATGATGGAACAACGCTTGAGTTTATTGAGCGTTTTGATGGCCATATTCTATGGGTTTTAGATATTATGCATTTAAATCAAAGTATGCACACAGGGTTGCTTCGTGCATTAAGAAATAAAAGTGTTGTACTTGTCGTGAATAAGCGTGATCTTTTACCGAAGTCTGTTTCAAACAACAAACTTACAAATGCAATTATGCGTGCACTGAAAAATGAAGATGTATCGTTGATGGATGTTGTTTATGTTTCAGCCTTGAAAAAGAATACACTTGAAGCGTTGACACCATACTTGGAGGATGCTCCGTGTGCGTTTGTAGGATGTGTCAATGCAGGGAAGTCTTCTTTACTCAATGCATTAATGGGAAAAAACGATTTATCGGTATCGCCGGTTGCATCCACAACTGCGGATGTGTTACATATTGAAACGGAACATTACGATGTTTACGACACACCGGGATTAAGCAATGAAACTGAATTGCTCTCTAAGTTTACAGATGAGAACTTGGTGATGTTAGCGCCACAAAAAACACTGAAACCTGCTGTATATCAATTATATGAAAAACAAACGATTTTACTGGGGAATCTTGGGGCAATCACGGTTACTCCTAAGTCACACGTTCACGTTGTTTCATATCTTCCATTTGAGCTGAAACGGATAAAACCGGAACGGTTGGAAGCAAATTTTGAATTGGACCATGATTTTATGATTCAAAATCCTTCATACCGTAAGAAAAAATGGCCGGTAACGGATAAGCACATTGATATTGAAATTTTCGATGTTGGATTTATCAGTATTCAAGGTGAGTTAAAAGAATTAGAGACTCGTTTCGATAAAGAAGCGGAAGTCGTAATCAGAAAGGCGATCATTTAATGTTAAGTAAAGATCAAAAAAAAGAATTAAAACGTATTTCTCATGAAGAAAAAACAACTGTATTTATTGGAAAAAATGGATTAACTGAAACTGTTTATGAAACGTTTGAGACATCTATGTTAGCTCACAATCTTGTGAAGGTAAGTATTCAAAAAAATTCAGATGTTACAATTTTAGAAGCAATTGAAGCATTTGAAGATCGATTTAGTTGTGATTTAGTAAGTAAAATAGGGCGCGTTGCAGTTTTCTATCGTTACAGTAAAAACGGACGAATTAAAGTTTGAGAAAAATAATCTTGTTTGGCGGGAGTTTTGACCCCATTCATGATGGCCATTTAACGATGGCGAAGCACGCCCTAAAACAACGTAATGCGGATGAGCTTTGGTTTATTGTCAGTGCACAAAATCCGTTTAAAGAAGGAAGTTCCGCATTCCATCATCGATTTGAGATGGTGAAGTTGATGACTCGACCTTTTAAAAAAATGAAGGTTCTTGATCTAGAATCGAGAATGCCTTTACCCTCGTACTCAATCGATACCGTAAGGGTATTAAAAGCCCAGTATAATGATTGTGAATTTGAGTGGTTAATTGGTTCAGATCAACTGCCGACTTTAAATCAATGGAAGGCATTTGACGAACTACGTCAACAGGTACAATTCGTCATTTATTCACGCGATTCAAATGTTGATACGCAATTTCCACGTGTCATCGGTCCAGTTCTACCGATAAGTTCGACTGAAATTCGAAAAGGTTTCATTACCAAGACGGCACCATGCGTCCTTCAATACATGACGGAACGTGGTTTATATCTCGACGAAATTTTACGGAATCGTGTGTCAATGCGACGATATGAACATGTATTAAGAGTAAAAGATCTCGCATTAGAAATTGCAGCTGTACATCATGTTGATGCGCATCGCGTTGCGCTCGCATGTATGATTCATGATTTGTGTAAAGAAGATTCTGATGAAATCTTACTTAACATCATGAAGGCAACGTTTCCCCATCATATCGATTTGCATTCTGCATTTTACCATGGTTTTGCGGCAGCGTCAGAATTATCAAAAAAATACTATGTGCGAGATAAACAAGTATTAAATGCTATTAGAGGACATGTTAATGGTGCTTCGACTCATAAAATTGGAATGATTTTATATATTGCTGATAAATGTGAGCGAGGCAGAGGCTATGACAGTGAACCTTTAATATCTTTATCAAAACGTAATTTAGTTGAAGGATTTCAAGAAGTGAAAAGGGCACAAGGTGCCTATCTAAGGAGAAATAATGAATAATTTATTAGATGTAATTGTGAAAACAATTGACGAAAAAAAAGCAAATGACATTGTTACAGTTGATTTTAAACGAGAAAATCCATTATGTGACTATTTTGTAATTGCGGATGCACCAAGCGTTCGCCAACTTAATGCTATTGCTGAGTTTGTTGAAGAAGCGATTGAAAAAGAAGGATATAAAATTCGCAGTATTGAACGTCAACATGGTTCAACCTGGATTCTTATTGATGCATACGATGTAGTAGTTCACCTGTTTTTAACTGAGGAACGTGGCCACTACAACTTAGAAAAACTCTATCAGGACTATATTAATGAAAACGTATTACGATAGTCTTTTTTCCTCAAAAGAAGGTACTCAGTTATACAAAGCGTTTGTTCGAAAACATGCTGTTGGTAATACCCTTTTAGAAATGGCATGTGGAACGGGTGATTTGCTTCATGAACTTGATGATTATTTTGATGTTAAGGGTGTTGACCTCGATGATTCCATGCTCGCGTTAGGGTATGAAAAGTATCCTGAATTAGCCAATAAAATGGTTCAAGGTGATTTTCTTACGTATGAAGATCAAAAAACGTATGACACACTTATTTGTGTTGGAGACAGTCTTAATTACATATTAACTGAAGAAGATTTATTAAACTTTGTTGAGCGAAGCGTTGCTTTATCATCCAATATTATTTTGGATTGTCACCATCCCTATCGCTTAAATGAATTTGCCGATGATTACTATGAAGAAGGGTCAACCGATACCTTTGATTATGCATACCAAATTGAAGTGGATGGATCTCATTTAGTTCATGTCATTAATTTTTTAGATGGAACCTTTGACAGTGTTTATCAATGGGTATTTGATCCACAAATTTTAATTGATGCGTATGAAAAACATGGTTATTCTGTAAAAATATATACGGACTTTAATCACAAGGGGATTTGTGATGAGGGTGAGAAAGTAATGCTTGTCATTACAAAGGAGCGCTTATGATTCTCATTATTGGTGCGATGCAAGAAGAAGTTCAAGCATTGACGTCACTTATGTCGGGGGTAACATCGAGCAATGTTGCCGGTATTGATGTTTATATGGGTGTCTTGTCTCGTCAAGAAGTGGTTGTTGCACAAAGTGGTGTTGGTAAGGTTAATGCTGCTTACACTGCTTCTTGTTTGATAGGCATATACAATCCGCATCTTGTCTTGAATATTGGAAGTGCCGGTGGATTAAAAGCTGATCAAAAGCATGGTGATATGGTTGTGGCAACACATCTTCAATATCACGATTTGGATATTGGACCGGGAACCGACACGGACCCACGCTTTATTTTTAAAACAGATTCAAATCTTTTCCAAATTGCAAAACAAACTCTTGAAAGCATGGGAAAACGTTTCCATGTTGGATTAATCGTTTCGGGAGATCAATTTGTGACAAAATCATCACAAGCTTTCCTTAACATCCAAAAACATTTCTCAGATGCAATTTGTGTCGAAATGGAAGCGACTGCGATTGCTCATGTGTGTTATCGAAGTCAAACACCATTTATCGTTTTAAGAGGGCTCTCTGATGTTACACATGATCCTGAAAACGATCTCGATTTTGAACAGTACTTACCTCTTGCAAGTAAAGTGAGTGCGATGTTGTGCCAACAATTTATTCTGAATTTGTAAAAGAAAAAGTACGAGATGATCTCGTACTTTTTGATTGCTATCGTAAGATAGTTTATGATTTTTTGCTTTCGATTCCATAAGGACCAGTCCAAAGACCGTTATCGAAGAACCATGTTTTTAAATCATCGCTTGTAAAGGGATTATCTTGTTTAAATACAAGTGTTGACTTAACATCAACTTTATCCTTTTTAGCTTCAATTACGACAAATGCAGGATATTTCTCAACACCCAATAATTGTTTTAAGCGTGTTACTGAGATGTTTTGAGCATCAGACATATCAATCGTTGTAATTTCAGGTGTGGGACGTACTTCTTGTTCTGTTGTTAAAGGGGCAAGTAATGCATCTTCAACATAATCGGAGTCGGAATTACCATCTTTTAGTAAGAATACGTGTTGTCCTGGATTATCATTTAAAAATGTCTGAATTTCATTAAGTTTAATAACCGTTTCGCTTTTAGGCATACCGGTACTCAGCGTTAGAGCACTTGTTTTTGGTTTGAATTGATCGTATAAAACGACAAATAATGAAACGAGTGCAACTGCAGTAAACGCAATTAGAATAATTCGTTTTCGCATATTTCCTCCTAACGTAGCCAATAAAAGAATAGCACTTTGTTCAGAGAAAATCAAATTGTAGGATACATCTTTCATGTTTCATCATATTACGGTATAATAAGTTCATATGAGAATGGGGGTTTCTATGTTCCTCAAAAAGATAGAAATGCAGGGTTTTAAATCCTTTGCGGATAAAGTAGTTATAAATTTTGATGATGCCGTTACGGGTATTGTAGGTCCAAATGGATGTGGTAAAAGTAACATTAGTGATGCGATACGTTGGGTTTTAGGCGAACAGTCCGTAAAATCAATGCGTGGCTCGAGTATGACTGATGTTATTTTTAATGGGTCTGAAACGCGCCGGAAGGTCAATCTTGCGGAAGTTACTTTAGTCTTCGATAATGAAGCACGGCCTTTAAACAGTGATTATGAAGAATTAGAAGTAACACGAAGACTCTATCGGGATACTCGTGAGTCTGAATATTTAATCAATAAAGTTCCATGTCGATTACGCGATGTTCATGATTTAGTAATGGATACGGGTTTGGGTAGAGATTCATTATCCATCATCTCGCAAGGGACAATTAGTTATTTTGCCGAAGCAAAACCTATTGAACGTCGTGTGATTTTTGAAGAGGCAGCTGGTGTCTCCAAATATAAGAAACGTAAAATTGAATCCATCAATAAACTTGAACGGACAAAAGAAAATGTTGATCGTATGCAAGATATTGTGGATGAGATAACACGTCAGGTTAGTTCATTGAAACGTGCTGCTAAAAAGGCAGAACAATATAAAGAAAAAAAAGCGTTGCTTGAATCGATTGAAGTTTCAGTTATCTGTCGAGAGATCAAAGAACTGGAAGAACTTATTAACTCAAATAAAAACGATACCTATCGTTTAGAATCGGAGATTGCAACCTTAGAAACAAATATTGGCGTCTATGATCATGAACTCCAAGAGAAACGTCAAGAAATTTTTAAGATGGATCAAGATATCGTTAAAGGGCAAGAAAAGGTTATGCAATTTGTCCGTGAGATTGGTATCTTAGAAACGCGAAAAGTTGAAATTGATGAACGCCGTAAGTACACATTGGAAGTCGGCGATAAACAAGCAAAGGCACAAGAACTCTTTGCTGCTATGAATGATGCGAAGTTGGAATATGATGAACGTAAAGAACGTCATCAGAAACTAAATGCTGAAGTGGAATTGTTAACTGAAACAACGTATGAAAAAAATCGAGAACTTGCAGATAAACAACAATCCCTGAATACGTTGTTGTCATCTCTAAACCAATTAAAAAACAGATTGGAACTTGTGGTGCATCGATTGGAACGCCCTTTTGAATCTCAAGCAGGTGTTCAAGCTGTTATGAATAACAAAGCATCGCTTTTTGGGGTTCTTGATGCTGTGGGGAATGTTTTTACCCCTAAAGAGGGTTTGGAAGTCGCCATCACAACGGCTTTGGCTGGTTCGATGGTTCATATTGTTACTGAGAATGATAAAGCAGCAGTGAATGCGATTAACTTTTTAAAGAAAAATATGTCAGGGAGAGCAACTTTTATTCCTCTTACATCATGTAAATCACGTTCTGTTGCGGATGATGCCTTAACGGTTTGTGAACATGCTCCAGGATTTATGGGCGTTGCTTCAGATTTTGTATCCAATGATCCGGTATTTGAAATCTTAAAAGAGAGTTTGCTGGGCAATGTTCTTGTCGTATCCACAATTGAAGATGCTAACCGTCTTGCGAAACAATTACACCATTCCTATAAAATTGTCACGCTTGATGGGGATGTTATGCATCGTGGTGGAACAATGTCGGGTGGTAAGACTAGAAATAACCAACAGTCCATGTTGACGCTTAAACGTGACAAGGAATCTTTAGAAGAAGAAATCACAAAGCTTAAAGATCGAATTGTATTCTCGGAAAACGAAGTGCGAATGTTGCAAACAACGATCAAAGAAACGAACGACATCTTAATGCAACGCCGAATTGCTTTAGCGCAATTGGAACCATTGCTTGATGTCAAACGATCGAAGTATGAGCGTTTACAACAAGAGTATGAAGAAATAAATCCAAATGATGAGTTTATGACCGAGGATGTTGTTGACGAAGTTGTAGGAAAGCTTAATCGTGCTTATATGGAGCGTGATGAGTTAAGTTCTAATCTTGCCTTGATTCGCGAACGTCGTTTGGCACTTGGGAATGATGTTCAACGTAAAGAAGTCTTGATGCGTCAATATCGAAGTGAGTTAAATAAATTGACGCAAGAAAAACATGAAGTGAATTTGAGTGATACCAAGAATGCAACACGACTTGAATCAAATCTTGAACGTTTATCAAGTGAGTATCAAATGACCTTTGAATATGCGCTTGAAAATATTTATGATGAATCGGCTGCAAACGGTCGTGATGAAGTTCTTAAGCTGCGCGGCGAAATTGCTGCATTGGGAAATGTTAACCTTGAAGCCCCAGAAGAATATCAAGAAGCGTTTGAACGTCATGAATTTCTAACGAAACAGCTCGATGATCTTATTTCTTCTCGTGATAAACTTCTTAGTGTCATCGAAGAGATGGATCAAATCATGGTTAAACAATTTAAAGAAATGTTTGATAAGATTAACGGGGAGTTGGGTTCAGTATTTGGTGCTTTGTTTGGTGGAGGGAAGGCGAAACTTGTGTTGGAAGATGAAGATGATCTTCTAAATACCGGAATCGATATTGATGTACAGCCACCAGGGAAATCGGTTCAAAATATTCGTCTGTTTTCAGGAGGCGAAAAGAGTTTAATCGCAATTTCAGTTTTGTTTGCGATATTAAAAGCACGACATGTCCCATTATGTATTTTTGATGAGGTTGAAGCTGCGCTGGACCAAGCAAATGTTGAGCGTCTTGCAAACTACATCAAAGATTTCAGTGATGACACCCAATTCTTAGTAATTACGCATAGATCGGGAACGATGGCACAATGTGATGTCTTGTATGGTGTAACCATGCCGACACGTGGTGTTTCATCCATGTTGCGTGTACGTTTGGATGAGGCAATTGAATTAAAGGAGGAAGTATAATGGGATTTTTTGATATGTTTAAAAAATCAAATAAAAAAGATCAAAAAGAACAAGCACTTTATTCCACCGGGTTGGATTCAACCAAAGCATCTTTTGGTAATAAGCTTAAACAAATGTTTACAGGTAAACCTAAGTTTGATGATGCTTGGTATGATCATCTTTTAGCGGTTTTGATTCAAAGTGATGTATCTTTAAAAAGCGCTCAAAAAATTATTAAAACATTTCGAAAAAATGTGAAAACTTCGATGAGTGAAGAAGAAGCTTTGGAAACGCTTGTGGAAGTGATTTTAAGACAGTATGGGGATAATTTGGAACCATATGCCATTGAACCAGGACGCCTCAATGCAATTCTTGTTGTGGGTGTGAATGGTTCGGGAAAAACGACGACTTGCGCAAAATTGGCGTATAACTATCAACAAGAAGGTCATAAAGTATTGTTGGTAGGTGGAGATACTTTTAGAGCAGCTGGAAGTAACCAACTAAAAGTATGGGCTGATGAGCTTGGTGTTGATTTTATTGGCGGTAAGGATAATCAAGATCCGGCATCGGTCTATGTTGATGCAGCGCGGTATGCCAAAGAACATGATTTTGATGTCATGATTTGTGATAGTGCAGGTCGCTTACAAAATAAAGTAAACCTTATGAAAGAACTCGAAAAAATGAAGCGTGTTTTAGAGCGTGAAGTGGGAAGTATTGATCATACCTACCTAGTGATTGATGGTAATACCGGACAAAATGGACTATCTCAAGCGAAAATGTTTACTGAGGTCACGCCTGTTGATTCCTTAATCGTTACGAAACTGGATGGTTCACCTAAAGGTGGGGTTCTGCTAAGTATCAAAGATGAATTGGATTTAAAGGTAAGTCATATTGGTTTGGGTGAATCGGTCAGCGATTTAAGAGCGTTCGATATCGAGAGTTATCTCTATCATCTTGTGAATGATAACCATGAGCATTGAGAAAGCAATCGAATTAAATCGGCTTTTTGATTACTACGAAAGTTTGTTAACAGAAAAACAAATACAAGTTTTTCAATATTATTACCAAGATGACTTGTCATATCAAGAAATTGCGGATATCCTTAATATTAGTCGTTCGGCTGTTTATGATAACTTAAATCGAACAACCAAATTACTCGAAGAGTATGAGCAGAAGTTGGGAGTTGCGACATCCTATCAAAAATTATTTGATAAACTTTATGCCCTAGGGGATGGGGAAGTCAATAGAATCTTAGATGATTTCAATAGAGGAGGAAATTATGAGTAAAGTTTTAGCGGTAAATGCCGGAAGTAGTTCATTGAAATTTCAATTATTAGAAATGCCAGAAGCAGAAGTGCTTACAAGTGGTATTGTTGAGCGTATTGGTTTAAATGATGGAATTATCACATTTAAATATAACGATCAAAAAGATACAGATACTTTAGATATTCCAGATCACCATGTAGCGGTAGATCTTGTATTAAAAGGTCTTGTCGAAAAAAATATTGTTTCTGATTTATCAGAAATCGTTGCAGCGGGTCACCGTGTTGTTCATGGTGGTGAGTATTTCCAAGGGAGTGCATTATGTGATGAAGTGTCTGTAGCGCAAGTTGAAGAACTTGCTGATTTAGCTCCTTTACATAATCCAGCAAACCTTATTGGTTATCGCGCATTTAAAGAAGCGTTACCAAATGCTACACATATTTTCGCATTTGATACAGCATTCCACCAAACAATGCCTGAAGAAGTGTTTATGTATGCATTACCATACGAATACTACAGCGATTTAGCGGTTCGTCGTTATGGTGCACATGGTATTTCTCATGAATATGTTGCACAACGCACAGCAGAATTAATGGGTAAAAACGTTGAAGATGTTAACTTAATTACACTTCACTTAGGTAATGGTGCTTCGATTTCTGCAGTTGAAGGCGGAAAATGTGTTAATACATCAATGGGTTTCACACCATTAGCAGGACTCATGATGGGTACACGTACAGGTGATTTAGATCCTGCAATCGTGACTTATTTAATGCGTAAGCTTGATATTACAGCCGAAGAAGTTTTAGATATTTTCAACAAAAAATCTGGAATGGCTGGAATTAGTGGGATTTCAAGTGATGCTCGTGATATCGAAAATGGTATTGATGACGGCAATGAACGTGCAATTTTAACACGTAAGATGTATGCACAACGTGTATTACAATATGTGGGTGCTTATGCACTTCAATTAGGTCATGTTGATGGTCTTGTCTTTACAGCGGGTCTTGGAGAAAACGATACAGGAACACGTGAAGCAATTTTAGATGTGTTACAACCAGGATTAAAACTTGATTATGACCGTGAATTAAATAGTAAAACACGTGGTAAGGAAGTTAAATTGAGTACCGATGCTTCTTCAATGGATATTTGGGTTTGTCCAACAAATGAAGAACTCGTAATCGCAACAGACGCTTACCGAATTCATAATGAACAAAACTAAATTTCAAGAATATGTCGAATCTTATGATAAGATTTGCTTATTTCGCCATGTCCAACCAGATGGGGATGCTTTAGGTTCCCAGGTTGGTCTGGCAAAATGGTTGAAGTTAAACTATCCTGATAAGGAAATCTTAATGTTAGGAAGCGATCTCCATAATTTTACGATTTATGAACCCATGGATCAGGTAGAAAATCTTGGCTCGTTTTTAGCGATTGTTTTAGATAGCGCAAATCAAGAACGTATCGATGATCAACGTTTTCAAGAGGCAAAAGCGATTATTAAGATTGATCACCATCCAGAAGTAGATATTTATGGTGATTTACAAATCGTGGATTCGAGTCGAGGCAGCGTTTGTGAAATTGTCGCGGATTTATTGCGAGAACTTCAGATGAACATGGATGAAACGATTGCTAATACGCTTCTTTCGGGTATTTTGACCGACACACAAAAGTTCTCAATTGAAACAACTTCTTCTAAAACACTCCGTGCAGCAGCTTGGCTTATGGATGAAGGGGCGAACATTACAAAACTTAATCATGCGCTTTTCCTGCGTTCGCGCAGAAATTTTGAAATCAATCGCGAGATTCAAAATCATATCCAAGTAAAAGATGCTTTTGCATATGTTATCATTGACCAAGCATTGCTTGATCAAATGGGAATTACTGAGTCTGATGCGAAAATGTTTACAGGTTCAATGGCAGGTGTGCGTGAGTTTAAGATTTGGGGATTGTTTATCCAAACTGAAGATGGAACGTTTAAAGCATCGTTAAGATCTCAAAATAATACAATTAATACCATTGCGCAACGCTATAACGGTGGTGGACATCGTCTTGCTTGTGGTATTAAAGGTTTGACCTATCAAACGATGGAATCACTTATTCAAGAATTGGCAGAAACATCGCTATTATAGCGATGTTTTTTCATGTATAATAATGATAGAGGTGGCAAAATGGCGACACATTTAATGGTTCGCAGTCATTATTCGCTCTTAAAAGGAATGATGTCTGTAGACTTAATCTGCGAAAAAACAAAAGAATTTGGTATGAAGAGCATCGCCCTGACTGATCGGCATGTTCTTTTTGGTGCACTTGATTTTTATGTAGAAGCACAAAAACGTAATCTTAAACCGATTTTCGGTATGGAAATTACGATTGATGCTGATGATTTTCAATATGATTCACTCGTTCTCGCACGTACGAATGAGGGGTATCAAGGGCTTATTCACTTATCCTATCTTCTTTCACAACAAGAATGTGTATCGGAGGCGGATGTGATTCCTTTTCAATCCGATTTAGTGTTCATTGCATACTCCGAACAAGGGCCCTTTGAAAAAGGGATGCTCGGTAAAGATTTGGATGATGTTGCAATCGTAATGGAACGACTCAACGCTTCGTTTTCGCATTTCTATATTGGATTATCACATCAAGAGTCCGGTTTTTTTGCAACTGTTAACGATCAACTTCGTCAAATGGCGGCTTTAAGAGGGATTGAATGTGTTGCGCTTCCGAAAGTATATTACGAAAATAAAGATGATGAGGAAGCGTTTCGAGCTTTGCAAGCAATCGATAAAGGAACTTATTTAGAAGATAAAACGCTTGTTTCTTCCCCGAATCGGCATTTTACGACGTGTGATGATTTTACGGTGCTTTATCAGGAATCTGAAATTGAACTTACTAATGCCATCGCGGAAATGTGTCATGTATCGATCCTTGATTTGACAACAGAATTACCGGAGTTTGAAACGCATCAAGATGTAAGTAATAAGATTTATTTAGAACAGTTGAGTCATTTTGGCTTGAAGCGCAGATTAAATCAATCTGTACCTGTGAAATACCAAGAACGTTTGGACTATGAGTTGAAAATTATCAATGACATGAATTTTACAGATTACTTCTTAATCGTCTATGACGTGATTCGCTATGCGAAAAAAGAGGGGATTTATGTAGGACCAGGTCGTGGGAGTTCTGCGGGTTCCCTTGTTGCCTATTGTTTAGGTATCGTTGAAATTGATCCGATTGAGTATGATTTGTTATTTGAACGATTTTTAAACCCTGAACGTGTATCAATGCCCGACATTGATATAGATTTTCCAGATGATAAGCGGCAATTTGTAATTGATTACGTAAGGGAAAAATATGGTGATAATTATGTTGCTCATATTGTGACATTTGGGACACTCAAGGCGCGGCAAGCGTTTCGGGATACAGCTCGAGTATTGCAAGTTCCAATTCGTAAGGTTGATCAAGTTTCAAAACTTATTGATCCACTTTTAGATTTGCGTCAAAATTACAATCAGAACAGTCGATTTAAATCGCTTCTACAATCTGAGAATATCTTAACCAAAACGTTTGAGCTTGCGTGTAGTCTTGAAGGTATGCCACGACATACGTCGACCCATGCTGCTGGAATTGTGTTGAGTAAAAAACCACTTGAAAATGTGGTCCCTATTATTCAATTAGACTCAGAGACCAAAGCGGTCCAATATGATATGAGTCGTCTTGAGTCAATTGGTCTTGTGAAGATAGATTTTCTGGGGCTCAGAAATTTGACGATTATTGACAATATCAGTCGTCAAATTAATGAACAGGAGCCATTTGACATTATGGCAATTCCTCTTGACGATAAAAAAACTTACGATTTAATTTCACGGGCAGAAACGGTTGGGGTGTTTCAACTTGAATCCGATGGGATGAAAGCATTGTTAAAAAAAGTGAAACCGTATAAGTTTAGTGATATTGTAGATACCATTGCACTGTTTAGACCGGGACCTATGGAAAATATTCCATTGTACCTCGAAAATCGTGCGCATCCCCAAAACGTCAAGTATATTCATGAGGACTTAAAAAAAATTACGGAAAGTACCAATGGGATTCTGATTTATCAAGAGCAGATTATGCAAGTTGCTCAAATTATGGCGGGATTCAGTTTAGCTCGAGCGGATATTTTACGTAAAGCAATGAGTAAGAAAGATGCTAAAGAACTTGATGGTTTAAAAGCGGAGTTTGTTCAAGGATGTATCGATAAAGGTCATAGTAATGTTTTTGCGCAAGAGCTTTTTGCGCTTATCTATAAATTTGCGAATTATGGATTTAATAAATCTCATTCGGTTGCATATGGTTTAATCGCCTATCAATTGTCTTATTTAAAAGCAAATTATCCGCATTTATTCTATACTTATTTACTCACCAGTGTGATTGGAAGTGAGGTTAAAACACGACAATATATTGATGAATGTCGTCGTAGGAAGGTTGAGTTACGACCGGTTAACTTGGAACAAAGCACTAATCATTATACACTTGAGGGATTTGCGATTCGCTTGCCATTTACCGTTATTAAAGGTATTAGTAAAAGTATCGGGGCTAGAATAAGCACTGAAGTAAATAAAAATGGACCATATTTGAGTTACTACAACGCAATTAGCAGACTGAATTTAGTAGGCATCAAGAAAAGTCAGTTTGAGTTATTGATTCAAGCAGGTGCGTTTGACTATTTAAATCCTGATCGTTTGAGTATGATTGCATCTCTTGAAGAAGCGTTACGCTATGCGAACATCATTCGAGTTGAGAAAGATGGTCAATCATCCTTGAATATGGATTTAATCAGTGAACCAATCTTTACAATGGTAACTGAAAATCGGCGACAGGTTCTCAATGATGAACTGCTTGTTTTGGGCTTTTACTTTAGTGAGCATCCAACATTCCGCTTAAAACAGAAACATGAAGCGGACTCAGTCATTGATGTTAAAGTTCGTGATAAATATTTCAGAATCATCGCAATGGTTGATCGGATAAAGCTCCATCGAACCAAAAAAGGGGACCAAATGGCCTTTATTCAATTAAGTGATGATACAGGTTTGATTGATGGAGTGGTATTTCCGTCAGTATATGATAAAATAAAAGTGAACCTAGAAATAGGAGCACTTGTCTTAGTGAAGGGGCAGATGCGTGAACCGGGCTCTTTGATCATAATGGATATGTACCGATTTGATTCAAATCCGGAATTTCACGAATCATAAAATGAAAGAGGTGAATTCACATGGTTAGATTTTTGATTGTAGATGATGAAGAGAAAATTAGAGAAGTTGCCAAGGAATATGCAAAGGCGACGGGGTTATTATGTGATGAGGCGTCCGATGGAGCTGAAGCAATAGAAATGGTCAAAAGCAATGACTATGATGTTGTTGTATTGGACATCATGATGCCAAATCTTGATGGTTTTACTGCATGTCGTGAAATAAAGAAAATCAAAGATGTTCCGATAATTATGTTATCTGCACGTCAAGAGGAGTTCGATAAGCTTCTTGGTTTTGAATTGGGAATTGATGACTATGTCACCAAACCGTTTTCGCCAAAGGAATTAATGGCTCGAATCAAAGCGGTAAGTGAACGCGCTAAAGGAATGAAACACAGTGTTTATTCATTTGGTGGTCTTGAAGTGGATATTACAGGCCGTAACTTAATTATCGATGGTGAACGAATTAATGTCACCCCTAAAGAGTTTGACCTATTGGTCTTTCTCATTCAGCACAAAGATCAAGCGCTTTCGCGTGATGTATTGTTAGACAAAGTATGGAATTATAATTATTATGGTGACTATCGTACCGTCGATACTCATATTAAAATGTTAAGACAAAACTTAGGTCCGTATCGTGACTATATCGTAACGGTACGTGGAACAGGCTACAAGTTTGAAATCAACAACTAAAAATATGGCCTTTCGTATTTGGTTCTACTTCCTATTATTAACAGGAATTATGCTGTTATTTTTATGGATGTTACAGATTTCATTTATAGGACCATATTACGAGCGTAATCGATCTCAGACGATCCAAATGAAGGTCACAGAGATTGAACGGTTGTTAGAACGATCGGATATTTCGATAGTCGAAGAAGCAACAGGAAAAATTCTTGCAACTGAAAACATGTGTATTAGTATTTATAACGATCTTGGGGTTCGTACTTATATTGGTGAGAACCCCAATATTCCTTGTCAGTTAAACAATCTAAAAAATTCTACGATGAAAGAGTATATGATTATGGCTGATAATGCTTCTACACATGATTTTTCGATTAATTTTAATAATGGAATCCATGAGCAAGGGATGTATTTTTATGGGAGAAGTACACTCATAAATGGGAAACCGAATTACATTTTTGTTATTTCTCCGATAAAACTTTTAGATTCAACGGTATTTGTTTTAAAAAGACAATTTGGATTGCTAGCACTTGTAGTATTTAGCGTTGCGACAATTGTTGCTTTTATCTTATCGAAGCGACTATCAAGTCCAATTACAAAAATTACCAACAGTGCTAAAAAGTTGGCGGATGGCGATTTATCAGTAGATTTTGAAGGGGATGATTATTCTGAAGTTGAAACTTTGGCAAGCACATTGAATTATGCAACCCAAGAGTTTCGTAAAACCGATGAATTACGAAGAGACCTAGTCGCTAATGTCTCTCATGATATCAAAACACCTTTAACCATGATAAAAGCATATGCAGAGATGATTCAAGATATCTCCGGCGATAATCCAGAGATGCGTGAACAGCATCTTCATGTTATTGTGGATGAGGTTAATCATTTGGAACGTCTTGTAAATGATATGTTAACCTTGTCAAAATATGAAGCCAATGTATTCGATATTAAAGAAACTGAGTATTTTATGTTACAACAAATTCGCAGCACCACCCATTTGTTTTTAGCAATGGATTTACAATTTGAAGTTCATTGTGATCCTAACTTAATGGTGATAGCAGATGAAATTAAAATGGGTCAGGTTCTCTATAATTATATTAATAACGCTACCAAATATGTTGGTGAAGATAATTTAATCATCATTAAAGCAGAAGTTGAAGGGGATTTTGTTGTCGTTTCCGTTACAGATCACGGAATTGGGATTAGCCCTGATATTATTGATCATATTTGGGATCGGTACTATAAGATTGATAAAAACTACCAACGTAGTGGATCAAGCAGTGGGCTGGGTTTATCCATCGTTAAAGCGATTTGTGATGCCAGTGGATCAAAATATTGGGTTGAATCGGAATTGGGTTCGGGAACTTCGTTCTATTATTCTGTAAAAAAAGCAAATTAAAAAGTTAGGTTTAACCCTAACTTTTTTTGACTTCAATTTATTGAATTGGATCAGCATTAAAATAAATAGCATTTGTTTTAACGCTGTCATTGCGAGATTCAAGTAATTCTTTGACCGTTACAAATTTATAGCCTTGATCATGCAGTTTTTTTGCTGCACATTTAAAGCCTTCGTAACTGGATTCATAAATATCATGGAGTAAAATAATTGCACCATCATGTTTATATTTATCGATGGTATTACAAATCTGTTGAGAATCTCGAGATACCCAATCTTCACTGTCTACAGACCAGTTTACAAATGTTACGGGTGCTCCCTCGCGAACCGCTGCATTTGCATTTCCATAGGGTGGACGGACCATAAATGGACCTTTTAATCCTGATGCTTTATACAGTGCATCGTCGGTATCTTTGATTTCCTTATTTACATCCTTAATATCCATTGAATTAAAATCAGGGTGTGTATAAGAGTGATTTGCTATTTGGTGACCACGACGAACAATTTCTTTTACGATTGATGGGTTTTGATTTACCCGCTCCCCAAGCATAAAGAATGTTGCTTGACCTTCATATTTATCCATTTCATCCATAATTAATTGAGTATTACGATGATGTGGACCATCATCAAATGTGAACGCAACCAATTTCTCTTTTGGATCAATACCGCGATCGAGGTAGACAGGCGAAATTTCGCCATTTGTTTTTTCATACGAACCGATCGAATGGGAGAAGTAATCTGTAATTTTAGATAGTTCAAATGAAACGGGATTTTTAAATCCGTCGATTGTAAAGACTACACTTGAATCCGATAATGAAATCGACGCATTTTCGTCAAGTGATGTTGCCTTGAGATAGCTAAGTCGATCCATTTCTTTGGGTTTGGTAAGTGTTGCTCTTACATCGCTGATGAGTTTCTTTCGACCAAGATCATTAAATAAGTCAGTTGCTTTTACAAATTCTCCACTCTCAATATCGTAAGTTCTAGAGATTTGATCTGTAATTTCGTTATTTAATAATGTTTTAATATCTACAGTTACATATTTATCATGGACTTGATAAATTGAGTAATCTTGGAATATTTCAGATTTCTTTCCATCTTTATTTGATAATCCTTTCGAACGCTCTTTGCTTTGAGCGGTAATCGCTTCAATCCAAGTGTTTACTTTTTCATTATCGAGTGTTGGATAATGTAAAACCATGACGTTATCATCGGTTGCTTCTTTGATGACTTCATGATGACCAATTTTTTTATACTCGTTTGAAACACGGGTCATGTATCTCGGATACTTTGAGAAAGGATTAAATATCAAAGTCACGATGATTGTTACAACAACGAGTAGGGCGGCGATAATTGACGCCACTGCCTTCATATTGAGTTTGCGTACCTTAATGCTTCGTTTAGCTTTCATAGACGCACCCACAAAATAAAAATGCTTTCATCCCAAATCCACCTTTCGTTAAGATTTTAACATATAAACAGTGGAAATTAATGATATTATCGGAAACTTAAGAAGAATTTAAGGAATAAAAATCGAAAATGATTTGTAATTCAAAAAAAGAGCTTCTTAACTAGATTTTAAACACAAAAAATCGCTTAATGATTGTATAAATAGCCTTTTGATTTTATTGGGCTTATGTTAAAATTTCTCTTTAAACAAAGCGGTGTTTGAGCTGAAAATAGAGAATAGTCAATATATTAAATAATTTCGATATAGACTAGACATTATATTGGGACTGTTATATAATGTTAAGGCATTTAAAGGCGTAGTTGCATGTCTCTGGACGTACAACCGCACACTGTAAGGTTTAAGTGATTCGTCCACCTTACTTGGCGAGTCTTATGGCAAAAAATTGAAGGAGGTGTACTATGTACGCAATTATTGAAACAGGTGGAAAACAAGTTTTAGTTGAGAAGGATCAAACAATTTTTGTAGAAAAATTGGATGTTCAAGAAGGTGAAGAAGTTGTTTTTGAAACAGTTGTTGCTGTTAAAAACCGCACACTTAAAGTTGGTACTCCATACGTTAAAGGTGCTACTGTAACTGCTAAAGTTGAAAAACATGGAAAAGGTAAGAAAATTACTATCTTCAAGTATAAAGCTAAAAAAGGTTCAACACGTAAAAAACAAGGTCATCGTCAACCGTATACTAAGTTAGTTGTAACTGACATTAACGCAGGATAGTTCGATGATACATGTATCTGTTTTAATTAGTGAAGGCATCTATAAAAAAATGACCGTAACAGGTCATGCTGGTTCAGGTGAACACGGATTTGATCTTGTGTGTGCGGGAGTTAGTTCCATAATGGTTGGTGCTCTCAATGGTTTTGATTCATTAGATGATTCAGTAGAATTGGTCATGACTCAAGAACCACTAATTGAAATCGAAATTAAACATAGTAATGAACTAAATCAAAAACTATTTGAGTTTGTCTTGTTGCAACTTAAAACAATGGAACAAACTCAATCTAAATATATCGAAATAAATGAAAAGGAGGTTACTTCATGAAATTCGTATTAGATATCCAATTATTTGCTTCTAAAAAAGGTGTTGGTTCGACAAAAAACGGTCGTGACTCACATTCAAAACGTTTAGGCTCAAAGCGCGCAGATGGTGAATTCTGTACAGCAGGTTCAATCTTATACCGCCAACGTGGTACAAAGATTCATCCAGGTGTTAACGTAGGCCGTGGTGGCGACGACACTTTATTCGCTAAAGTGGATGGTGTTGTTAAATTCGAACGCATTAGCAAAACTCGCAAATGTGTTTCAGTTTATCCAGTAGCTTAATCTGAAGCCCCCTTAAATAGGGGGTTTTTAATTGAAATGGAAAGGGTGATTTAATGTTTGTAGATCGCGTTAATATAAAAGTAGTAGCCGGAAACGGTGGCGATGGAATGACATCATTCCGTCGCGAAGCATTTGTTCCACTTGGTGGACCTTATGGCGGTGATGGTGGAAAAGGCGGCGATATTATTTTTGTTGCCGATTCGAATAAATCAACATTGCTTGATTTAAGATATAATCGTGTTATCAAGGCTTCACATGGTACACCGGGTAAGAATAAAAAAATGCACGGAGCAGGCGCAGAAGATGTAGTTTTAAGAGTTCCTGTAGGCACTATGGTTATTGATAACGAAAAAGGTATTGTTATTGCTGACTTGACAGAAGTAGGCCAACGTGAGGTTGTAGCGCATGGCGGACGCGGTGGTAGAGGTAATGCTCGATTTGCAACAGCAAATAACCCTGCACCGACTTTTTCAGAAAAAGGTGAATTAGGTCAAGAACTTGATATCACAATTGAGTTGAAACTGCTGGCTGATGTAGGAATAATTGGTTATCCTTCAGTTGGGAAATCAACATTACTTTCTGTGATTTCAAGAGCCAAACCAGAAGTTGCTGATTATCATTTCACAACAATTGCGCCAAATCTTGGGATTTCAAGCAGTCCAGATGGACGATCATTTGCGGTAGCCGATTTACCAGGTCTTATCGAAGATGCCCATCTTGGAAAAGGTCTTGGTCATGTATTCTTGAAGCACATTGAACGATGCCGTGTTTTAGTCCATGTTGTCGATATGGGTGCAGAAGATGGACGTGATCCGATTCAAGACTATAAAGTTATTAATAATGAATTGGAAAAATACAATGAATCGTTATTGAAAAAACCGATGGTTGTGGTCGCCAATAAGATGGATTTAGATGTTGCGCCTTCAAATTTAGAGAAGTTTAAAGCAGCATATCCCGATTTAGAAATTTTTGAACTTGTAACGATGGTTGGGGAAGGGATTGATTCACTTCTTTACCGCCTTGCAGATATTCTTGACGAACATGTTGAAGAGCGTATTGAAGAACAAAGTGAATCCGTTGTCTATAAATATGAAGCTCCAAAACGTAATTTTGATATTGAACAAATCAATCAAACAAAATGGCGTGTTACGGGTGATATTATTGATCGTCAGCTCCGTCAATATGAATTTGATACAGAAGAATCTGCCATCCAATTTGGCCTTGCTATGAAGCGTTTAGGTGTTGATCAAGCACTTCGTGATGCTGGCGTAAAAGATGGAGATATTGTAATTGTTGCAGATATTCAATTTGTTTTTGAAGAAGGTATGGTAGAATAATAATAGGTGATAATATGATTGCATTTATTTCAGGTGTTGCAGTGGATCGAGGAATCGATTATGTTGTGGTCGATAACCATGGTATTGGTTATCAAGTTTTTTGTGGGAATCCAGAAATGGTTACATTAAATGAGAGCATAATATTTCACACTTACCAGCATGTGAGAGAAGATGCAATCATTTTATATGGATTTGTCGATAAACGTGAGTTGGATATTTTTCGCCAATTAATTACGGTTAAAGGCGTCGGACCTAAAACGGGGATTACAATTTTAAGCCGTTTTAGTGGTGAGGATATCATTCGCGCGATTGACCAAGAAGATATGGCTTTCCTTAAGAAACTGCCAGGTGTGGGTCCTAAGATGGCTTCTCAAATGATGTTAGATCTTAAAGGGAAATTTGTCGCATCCGATACACCGTCAACAAAACATGTGGCAATGCCACTTGTTGATGAAGCGTTGGATGCACTGGCCGATCTTGGATTTAAAAAAGTAGAGTTAAACAATATAAAGCAGGAGTTGTCGCTTCTAAATCTTGATTCCGTTGATGAGATGATTAAAGAAGGCTTAAAACTCTTACATTCAAGAAAGAGGGGATTGTAGATGGAAGAACGTCTTATGTCGGGTGAAGCCGTTTTATCCGGTCAAGATTACGAAGAAAGTTTACGTCCCCAAACACTTTCTGCTTATGTTGGTCAAGAGGGATTGAAAGAAAACTTAAAGATTTTTATCGAGGCTGCGAAGTCACGGAATGAAGCACTTGATCATCTCTTGTTTTACGGTCCTCCGGGATTGGGTAAGACTACCATAGCGCATGTTATTGCAAATGAGATGCAGACCGGCATCAAGGTTACAAGTGGACCCAGTATTGAACGAAGTGGTGACCTTGCTGCTATTTTATCAAGTTTAGAACCAGGAGATGTGCTATTTATCGATGAGATTCATCGAATGCCAAAAGCTGTCGAGGAGGTTTTATATCCAGCGATGGAAGATTTTACTTTGGATCTTGTTGTTGGTAAGGATTCATCAACAAGAAGCATTCAAATTGATTTACCACCCTTTACACTTATTGGAGCGACGACGCGAGCAGGGGATCTGTCCTCTCCATTACGTGATCGTTTCGGCATTATTTCTAAGCTCGAATATTACAGTCAAGAAGAACTTGAAACCATTGTTGCCCGAACCAGTCGAGTTTTAAATACGGTTATTGACCGTGAAGGTGTCAGTGAAATTGCAAAACGTTCGCGTGGAACACCTCGAATTGCCAATCGTTTATTTCGTCGTGTTCGTGATTTTGCTCAAGTCTTAAACGATAATGTTGTTGATATTTCAATCACAAAACTTGCGCTCGATAAGTTGAAAGTTGATAATTTAGGGCTTGATGATGTCGATTTACGGTATCTGCGTGGGATTATTGAACGATTTGATGGTGGACCGGTTGGAATTGAGGCTATAGCCGCTTCAATATCCGAAGAAACAATGACGCTAGAAGATGTATATGAACCCTACTTATTACAACTGGGTTTTATAAATCGCACTCCCCGAGGTCGTGTTGTTACGACAAAAGCATATGAACATCTTAAAATTGATGTTAATCAAAGGCTATTTGAATAGAGGTAAAGTATGAAAGTTTGTATAGTTACAGGTGGTAGTGGCGGTCATATTTACCCCGCAATTACTTATGCTGATTTCATTAAGAAAAATCGAAATAGTGAAGTTGTTTTCATTGGAAATGACCATAAAATGGAATCATGGATTGTTCCAGAAGCGGGATATCCGTTTTTTGCGATTCATAACCAAGGACTACAAGGCTCTGTTTTGGATAAAATTAAAGCTGTATTTTCTCAGTTTGGTGCATATCGTTCAGCAAAAAAACATCTTAAAACAATTCAACCAGATGTTGTATTTGCTTTTGGAGGTTATGTATGTGGACCGGTTACTTTTGCGGCAAAATCCCTTAACATTCCCATTGTTTTACATGAGCAAAATGCTTATCCTGGAAAAGCAAATAAGATGATTGCGGATTCTGCGAAAGCGATTGTTACATGTTATGAGGAAGCATTTTCGGGTAGAGATCATGTATATTATCTTGGCAATCCGCGTGCTTCGCTTATTCATGAAGATATCGATAGCTCTGATGAGGTCAAACGGCTTAATTTAGATTTAAATTTAAATACAGTTCTCATGGTTATGGGGTCTCAAGGTTCGACTGCTATGAACAAGAAATTCGTGGATTTTGTAAAACAATACGATGACGCATCGACACAAGTCATCATCGTGACGGGACCACTCCATATTGAGGAATTTAAGAAAACAGTTGGTGAGGTTCATCCAAATATCCGACTGGAAGGGTTTGTTGATCAAAAAGCATTGCTACCAGTCATAGATTTAATTGTATGCAGATCTGGTGCATCAACGGTCGCTGAAATTGAATCATTTGGGCTTCCTTCACTACTTATTCCCAGCCCTTATGTGGCTAATAATCATCAATTCTACAATGCTAAATCGTTATTTGATAAAGGTGCATGTGATATGCTATTAGAGGAAGATATCCATGATAATATCTTAAATAAGCATGTTTTTGAACTGATTCGTAATAAACAACGATTGATTGAATTAGGACGCAATGCGCTTAAACGTGCAACGCCTGATGCGGTTTCAAATATTGCTGATTTAGTTGAAAAGGTGGTGGGGGAAAATGACACGTCGCAATAATCCTGAATTAAACGATGAACGGGAACCAATTGATAAAATTAAGGCCTCGATAGACCTTAAAAAGAAGACAATTCGCCGTAATAAACGCAAACGAAGACTTATCAAATCGATCCAAATTTTAGTTGTAATTGGAGCTCTTTTAGGGATTTACTATTTTGATAAAAGTGATGCTTCACGAATTCACAACGTAAGAGTAAATGGGAATGTGATTCTCAGTGATGACGAAATCAAAGATGCGCTTAACATTCATGAAAATCAACGGATATATTTAACGTTTAGACCTTTTATAAATCAAAAAGGAAAAAAAGTTAAGGGGATTGACAATGTTGATGCTAATGTATATTATCGTCAAGGTATCGTGAATTTAAACGTAACTGAAAAAAAAGCTGTAGGATACACATTAGAACCAACGATACGTATTTATTTTGAAGATGGATATTATAAAGAATTCGAATCGATAGATCCTGCGACAGTTGAACGCTTGCCGTTACTTGTTGGTTTTACGGAAGAATCGATGACTGAATCTTTATTAGCAGCTTTAGCCACCATTGATGATGGCTCGATGGCTTCAGTTTCCGAAATTCATTTTGAACCAACTAAAGTTGAACCAGACTATATGAGGATTGTAATGAATAATGACTATTTTGTTTTTACAAATGTAGAAACTTTACCACAACTGAATAAATATGCTACTATTATAAGTGGGGCTGATCCGAATGCTCGTTGTATCGAGTTTATCGAGTACGGTCCAACTGAAGAAACACAGTCTGCTGTTGTAAAGGCATGTGGATCATAAAAATATAAAAATATGAAAGAGGAGGAGAAATGATGGCGATTGAAAAAACCAATGAATTTGGAAAAATCAATGTTTCAAACGAAGCAATCGCAATGCTAGCTGGCGGTGTCGTGACAGAATGTTATGGTGTTGTTGGTATGGCCTCTCAGCAAGTCTTTAAAGATGGCCTTGCAGAATTGTTAAAAGGTGAAAATTATTCCAAAGGTGTTATTGTGCGTAAAGGGGATAATGGATTTGATTTAGATTTATATATTATTGTGAGTTATAACGTTAAGATTTCAGAAGTAGTACTCGAAGTTCAAAAGAAAGCGAAATACATGTTAGAAAAAACACTTCAACAAAACTTTAATACGATTAATGTTTATGTTCAAGGTATTAAGGTTGTTCAATAATGAATACGATTAATGGTGATATCTTTTTGAAGATGCTTCAAAGTGGTGCCAACAATCTAACAAATAAGCATCATGAAATCAATGCTCTTAACGTTTTCCCAGTTCCAGATGGCGATACTGGAACTAATATGAATCTTACGTTTACAAGTGGTCTAACAGATTCTAAAAAAGCTGTTACCTCTCATTTGGGTCAATTATCCAAAACATTATCTCGTGGTTTATTAATGGGCGCACGTGGAAACTCAGGTGTTATCCTTTCTCAAATCTTCCGAGGTTTTGCTCAATCCGTAGAACATTTGCAAGAAGCAAGTGTAATGGATCTCGCAGAAGCGTTCCAAAAAGGGAAAGAAGTTGCATATAAAGCAGTTATGCGTCCTGTTGAAGGAACAATTCTAACTGTTTTACGTGAAAGTTCACAAGCAACATATGAATTCGTTCTTAAAAACCCGGAAATTTCAGTTATTGAATTTTTTGAGTGTTTAGTATCCGAAGCCAATATTTCTTTAGATGGAACACCAGAACTTTTACCTGTTTTAAAAGAAGTTGGTGTTGTCGATAGTGGTGGTAAAGGTTATGTTACCGTTCTTGAAGGGTTCTTAGCTGAATTAAAAGGCAATCCAATTGAACTTGAAGAGGGTGATGAGTCCAATCATGCTGCTGCATCTGATTTCGAGCATGATGAGTTTGGTTACTGTACTGAATTTATCGTACGTCTCGATGAAGCGTCAATCAACCGTTATAATGAAGATAAATTTAGAGCGCAATTAGAAGCGCTTGGTAATTCTTTGGTTGTTGTTACAGATGAAGATTTGGTCAAAGTTCATGTTCATACATTGAAGCCAGGTAATGCTTTAAACTTAGCGCAACGTTATGGTGAATTTGTTAAACTCAAGATTGAAAATATGTCAGAACAACATAATACGATTTTGGATGCAGAATCAAATGCAACTAAAAATCAAAAACAACATAGTAAATATGCGATTGTCGCGGTTGCTGCAGGATCAGGTGTTGTTGATATGTTTAAAGAACTCCGTGCAGAATATATTATTAGCGGGGGTCAAACGATGAATCCTTCAACTGAAGACTTTGTTGCATTAATTAATAACATTGATGCAGATCACATTTTTATTTTACCGAATAACTCAAATATCATTATGGCTGCGAAACAAGCTCAAGATATTTGTGAAGATAAAGATATTCACGTTATTGAAACCAAGACAATACCTCAAGGTTTATCAGCGTGTGTTATGTTTAATCCAGATGTCGACGTTGAGGATAACTTAAGTGAAATGCTTGAAGCTGTCGCAAATACAAAGACAGGTCAAGTTACATACGCAATTAAAGATACAATGTTTGAATCCATTGAAATTAAACAAAATGATTTCATGGGTATTCTTGAAAAAGACATTGTTGTTACCAACCCAAATCGTTTAGAAACAACAAAAGCACTTTGTGCGAAGTTAATCGATGATGAGAGTGAACTTGTTACCTTAATCACGGGTGAAGATGTATCTAATGAAGAAGCGGATATGGTTGTTGATTTTATTGAATCTACCTATGACGTAGAAGTAGAATCACATCGTGGTGAACAACCTGTTTATTCATACATCATTGGAGTAGAGTAAAAGGGCTTAGCCCTTTTATTTTTATATGAAAATCACGGACAAGCAGTTAAAAATCATTGAAACTTACGGTGCGGATTCGCCCGAAAGTTTTTTAATGGTTTTTCCTTATCGATATGAGCGTCTTGAAGCGAAACCATTCGATGCCTGGCGTTCAGGGGATACCGTTGTTTTTTCGGGACGATTATTGGGTGGTTTTAAAAATTTTACATTTCGTAAGAATCAATCTGTAACAAATTTTAAAGTTGTCTATCAGGATGAAATTGTACCCGTCGCGATCTTTAATCGACGTTATCTAAACACGCGTCACTATGAACAAGGAATCGTTGTCGTGGGTGTTGTTGGGAATGATGGCAAAATTACAGCTAAAACGGTAAGTAATAAAGATATTCGTGATATTATCGGGATTAAGCCAATCTACAGTCAAAAATCTGGAATTAAGCAATATGAAATTGAACGTTTGATTGGGAAGATTATTGAAAACGTATCGTTACCCAATATCATCCCTTCTGAATTTCAGACGCGTTATAAGTTGATGGACCGTTTTGATGCAGTGAAGGCCATTCATATGCCCCAAAGCGAAGTTGAACTTCACCATGGTTTAAGAACTCTTAAATATGAAGAGTTTTTGGCATATCATTTATCCATTAGCTTAAATAACAATGATCGCGAATATGGTATTTCAAAGGTATTTGATGAAGATCGAATTGCGGCAATGGTCAACGAGCTTCCTTTTAAGTTAACGGTCGACCAAGTTCAGTCGTTAAATGATATTCTTGATGATTTAAAAGAGACTAAAAAAATGAATCGTTTGCTTCAAGGTGATGTTGGTAGTGGTAAGACAATTGTTGCATTTCTTTCTGCATTTGCGTGTTATTTAGCTGGTTATCAAGTAGCAATCATGGTACCGACGGAATTACTCTTAATGCAGCATGTGAGAGCATTTCAAAAACTTTTTCCACATGTAGACTGTGTTGTATTGTCGCAAGGGGTTGATCAGCGGGATCAAGTGCTTCAAGCAATTGCTACAGGAAAGGTTCTTGTTGTTTTTGGTACCCATGCTCTTTTCCAAAAAGATGTTATTTTTGATAATTTGGGATTCGTGATTATTGATGAGCAACACCGATTTGGTGTTGAACAACGGCGCGCACTCATTGCGAAAGGAAATCACATTGATACCTTAATGCTTTCTGCTACGCCGATTCCACGAACTTTAGCCGCAAGTCTATTTTTTGATTTAGACGTATCAACGATTTCGACTTATCCAAGTCATCGAAAGCAAATCGAAACTCATTGGATTCGTGAAAATTCCCTTCGCAGTATCATGGAACCAATTCAAAAACGATTAAACAATCACGAGCAAATCTATATCGTTTGTGCTGCGATTGATGAAGGGGAACGAGCGGGTGTTAAAAACGTTCACACATTATCGGGTAATTTAAAACCTGTGTTTGCTAATTATAACGTTGATATTGTCCATGGAAAAATGCCGAGTGACTTAAAGAATGCGAAAATGCAGGCATTTGTTTCGGGCGAGATTGACATTCTCATTAGTACAAGTGTTATCGAAGTTGGATTGGATGTTCATAATGCCAATATGATGATTATCTATAATGCTGAGCAATTTGGATTGGCGACCCTCCATCAGCTTCGGGGTCGTGTTGGCCGTGGAAAAATCCAAGGCGTATGTTATCTACTGAGTGGTAATGAAAGTGATGAAACGGCTCAACGTATGAATGCGTTGGTTTCTTCACATGATGGATTTGAACTCTCGATGATTGATATGAGACTTAGAGGATTTGGTGATGTGCTAGGCCAACGTCAATCTGGGCTTCCAAACTTCATACTGGGTGATATCATTAAGGATGAAAATATTTTAAAACAAGCTAAGATTGATGCACTTACTATTGCTCACGATTTAAATAATAAGGATTATGCAGAAATAATTGCGGATGTCGACCGCCGACAGTATTTTAAAACGACATAATGGTGTATAATATTATAAGGTGATAACATGACAAAATGGGATTTATTGGATTCTATGAAGATTCCATACTTTAATAAAGATTTAATTAATAATGCGTTTATTCATTCTTCATATGTAAATGAAGCAGAAGAATTATTGGAAGATAATGAGCGTCTTGAGTTTATGGGCGATGCAGTTTTACAAATTTGTGTATCAGAGCGTCTTTTTAAGCATCAAGATCATTTTAATGAAGGTGATATGACGCTTTATCGCGCAAAATTAGTTTGTGAGGATGCGCTTGCGCAGTACAGTTTAAAACTTAAACTCAATGACTATTTGATGTTGGGAATGGGTGAGGAGAAAAATGGTGGTAGGGTTCGTGTATCCATTATCGCTGACTTGTTTGAAAGTTTTATTGGTGCCCTCTATTTAGACAGTGGTATTGATAGCGTCAATCGAGTGCTTGATTCTGTAATGAATGATGCGTTTAATGAACTTGAATCGTTGAGCATTACGGATTACAAAACAAAGTTACAGGAATATATCCAATCCGATTCACGTAAGTCGGTGAGTTATGAGGTTATTAATGTTGTGGGTCCTTCCAATGCCCCTGAATTTGAAGTCGTTGTAAAGTTGGATGAACTTATTTTTGGCCAAGGAAAAGGCTTATCAAAAAAGAAAGCAGAACAGATGGCTGCAAAGGATGCTTTTGAAAAATTAGTAAAATAATAAAGGAGATGATATCGTGACCGAAATTTTTGACAAACTTGGAATTAATAAAAATTATTCGTTTCATTTTGAGGATGCGGACATTATCTCATGTAAGTATAATCCAGAACAAAAGAAATTGATTCTAAACTTGAAGGTAATGAAAGCATTACCTTTTTCAGTCTATCGAGAGGTAGAAAAGAAATTAAAATTATATACCAAAACGGATGTTGAAATTAAGGTTGAATCTGAGCAATGTGACTTGGACTTTTTAAACATCAGTCAGTACACTGACATGATTGTTAGGGTAAATAATTTATCGGCAGTCAAAGAAGCGTCATTGCAACTTATGAATCAAGAACTTAAGTTACTCTGTATTGATTCTCGTCATCAAGAGGCAACATCGCGTGAATGCGCCATGTTGTGTGATGCTTTGAAATCATTTGGCATCCATCTTGATGTTTGTGCAGAAATCTCAGTTGAAAATCTTGCAGATGAAATTTCAGAAATGCCTAAGGTTGATAAAGTTGAGGTCATAGACCGTAAAGTGGTATCAAGAGTACCAAAACGACGAAATGGTAAAGGGAATTATAATCCAATTAAGATGAGTTTGCTTACGGATGAAGCCCGTGATGTTTCGGTTGCTGGGAAGGTGTTTGATGTTGAGGTTCGCGAAACGCGTACAGGGAAATTTATCGCGAAGTATTATTTAAGTGATGGGGAGTCAGCAATTTGTGTTGTTGATTTTGCAGATACTGAAGACGAAATCATTTCAAAAGGAATTTGTATTCGAGTCTTTGGGACCTACGTGTTCGATGCGAAATATGAACGTGATTACATTTTTAAAATGGATCGCTATGAAGAAATTGACAATATTTTCCGCCGTTTTGATACTGCTGATGAAAAACGTGTCGAGTTCCATTTACACACGAAATATTCTGAAATGGACGGTATTAACGATGCTTCAGAATATATGGCTCAAGCTTTTGAATGGGGCCATCCCGGAATGATCATAACGGATCATACGGGTGTTCAAGGTTTTCCTAAAGCGTATGGTAATCTCAAGAAATTACGTTCAAAATATCCAGATCACGCATTTAAACTGGGTTACGGCGTTGAAATGAATATGGTTGATGGTGAACTTAAAATTGTTTCAAATGCACATGGTGAACCACTCCAAACAGGATCATATGTTTCTTTTGACTTGGAAACTACGGGACTTTCAAATTATTATGACCACATTATTGAATTTGGTGGTGTTTTAATTGAGAATGGACGTGTTGTTAAGAAGATGCAAACGTTTATCAAAGCACCAGTTCCGGTTCGACCATTTATTCAAGAGTTAACCAATATTACGGATGCTGACTTAATGAATGCACCTACAATCGAAGAAGCAATGGATGAAATTTTAGAGTTTTTAGGGGACCATGTTCTGGTTGCTCATAACGCCCAATTTGATATTGATTTTATTCAAGAAACTCTTCGCCGAATGGGAAGAGCACCAATTCAAAATGCAGTTATTGATACTCTAGATTTATCGCGTGCTCTTTTTGATAATCGTCGTTCATACCGATTAGGTAGTATTGCGCGATTTATGCGAATCGGTTATGACGAAGGGGTTGCTCACCGGGCAGATTATGATGCGGAAGTATTGTCTCTTGTATTTTTAGAAATGTTGCGCTTAGAGCAATTAAGTTCAATGCAAACGATTGATGAATTACAATCCTTAAATAATGAATCAAGTTTTAAGAAATTACGTAAAAGTCATTGTACAGTAATAGCCAAAACACAATCAAGTATTAAGGATTTATATCAATTAATAACGTTATCTCATACCAAATACCTTGCGTTCTTCGGTAAAACATCGAAAGGTGATGCAGTTATGGCAGAACCGAGAATTCTAAGGAGTGAATTAACGCGTTTTCGCGAGAATTTATTAATTGGGGCAGGATGTACTAATTCAGAACTCTTTGAGATTGCGATGAATAAAAGTCAAGAAGCGCTGGAGCGTTGTATTTCGTTTTATGATTATGTAGAGATTATGCCTTTAGATTTATATGCGCCTTTGTTGGAGAGTCAAGCCATTGAAAGTGAGGACCGTTTAGTTGATATTATTAATCGTATTATTACGACAGCGAATAAACTAAATAAACCGATCTTAGCAGTTGGGAATGTTCATTACAATCATCCAAGTGAAAAAGTCATTCGTGATGTCTATATTCACTCACAAGGTATTGGAGGTTCACGTCATCCGCTCTATATCTTTAATGAGCAACGTCGTATGGCTTTTGAAGCACCCGATCAACATTTTAGAAGTACAACCGAGATGTTGGATGCTTTCGCCTTTTTAGGTCCAGATAAAGCATATGAGTACGTCGTGAAAAATCCCGTGAAATTATTGGATCAAATTGAAGATATCGCACCAAAGAAAAAAGAATTGTTTACCCCGCATTTAGAGAACAGTGATGAGCTCCTTAAGGAAATTGTGTATCGCAATGCCCATAACCTTTACGGAAATCCGCTTCCTGAAATTGTTGAGGCGCGCATTGATCGTGAGCTAAAATCAATTTTCGGTAATGGCTATGGAGTTATTTACTATATCTCACATCTTCTTGTAAAGAAATCATTGGATGATGGATATCTTGTCGGATCTCGAGGCTCAGTTGGTTCTTCACTTGTTGCGACCATGGCAGAAATAACCGAAGTTAATCCCTTGGCACCTCATTATGTATGTGACAATTGTCATTATAATGAGTTCTTCCTTGGTGGTGAATACTCTTCAGGATTTGACTTGGACCCGAAAGATTGTCCGAATTGTGGTAAAGCACTGCATTGTGAGGGACAAGATATTCCTTTTGAGACCTTTTTAGGTTTTGAAGGTGATAAAGTACCTGATATTGATTTAAACTTCTCGGGTGATTATCAGGAATTTGCACATGCTTATACGAAAGAAATATTCGGTGAAGAATATGTTTATCGTGCTGGAACAATTTCAACAGTGGCTCAAAAAACTGCTTTTGGTTATGTTCTTGGTTACCATGAAAGTATGAATATTACCAACAGTAATAATGCATGGAATACATATCTTGCGGTTGGTGCCGAAGGGGTTAAACGAACGACTGGACAGCATCCAGGTGGAATTATTGTTGTTCCAGATTACATGGATGTTCATGACTTTACACCCATTCAATATCCTGCGAATAATCCTGATTCGTCGTGGTATACGACGCATTTCGAATTCCATGATATTGATGACAACGTGTTAAAACTTGATATTTTAGGCCATGTCGATCCTACGGCGATGAAGATGTTAGAGCGCCTTACGGGTGTTGACATTCATGATGTGCCGATGAACGATAAAAAAACGTTATCCCTTTTTGGGTCTACAGAAGCATTGGAAGTTGATGAGCGTAAATATCATGAAGTAACAGGGGGACTGGGATTGCCTGAGTTTGGTACTCCATTTGTTCGTGGCATGCTTGAAGCGACACGTCCTAATAAATTCTCTGACTTAGTTCGAATTTCAGGATTATCACACGGAACAGATGTTTGGCGAAATAATGCAGAAGAATTAATAAAACAAGGATTAGCGTTTGATAAGGTAATTGGTTGTCGTGACGATATCATGGTTGACTTGATGCATTATGGCCTTGAAGCAAAAGAAGCATTCACCATTATGGAAAGTGTTCGTAAAGGACGCGGACTCACGGATGATTGGATTGCTTCGATGAAAAAAAATAATGTGCCTGAGTGGTATATCGATTCGTGTTTAAAAATCAAGTACATGTTCCCGAAAGCCCATGCGGTTGCATATGTTATGATGGCGATACGGGTTGCTTGGTTTAAAGTTTACTATGCGCGTGCATATTACGCGGTGTATTTTACATTGCGAGTAAACGCTTATGAGATCGAAACGATGTGTGCTTCACAAGAAATCGTTGCCAGTCGTTTAAACTCAATTAATATGCGCCTGAAGAGTTTCGATACAAAGAAAGACGTTTCGATAAAAGAAAAAAACTTGATTGATACACTTGAAGTAACGCTTGAACTTCAAAGTAGGGGATATAAGGTAAGTCCAATTGATTTAGAATTGTCGAAGGCAACTGAGTTTAGTTTGGATCCGCGCGACGATAAAGCGATTTTACCGCCATTCAATGTTGTTGATGGGTTAGGTGATAATGTTGCCCGTCAGCTTGTGAAGGCGCGAGAAGAGCAACCGTTTATTTCGAAAAAAGATTTAATGACTCGTGGCGGAATCAGCTCAACTTCAGTCAAGAAATTAGACGAGTTGGGTGTTACGACACATCTACAAGATAGTAATCAGATGAGTTTGTTTTAAAAGATTAGATGCTAAAAATTAATCTATTTTTAACTGCTGAAACTGGATGCATAAATTTGCTTTTACCACGGTTTAAGTGTATAATATGCATATACTTTGAAACAGAGGAGTGGTTAAGCCACTCCTTATATATTGTCTAAGGAGCGAATATGGAAAAGTATTTAGAGAAAATTAAACCAACTGCAGAAGCGCTGGGACTTGATATTATTGATGCAGAACTCATTGGCAACGATTTGCTTGAATTGAGTATTGCACGTAAAGACTTCACACCTGTGGACTTAGAAATCTGTGCGAAGGCTGGTGAAGCATTTGGTGAAGCATTGGATTTTGAGATTGGTCTGGATGTAGGTTCTGCTGGTGCAGAACGTGTCATTCTTGAAGAAGATTATGAAAATGTTGTTGATCAATATGTATTAATTAAATTTAAAAATCCAATACAAGGTGCTGACTATGTAGAAGGAACAGTAATATCCGTAGACGAAAACGAGGTTGTTGTATCTTATAGACAAAAAACAGCATTAAAGAAAATTGCAATTGAACGTTTAAATATTAAAATGCTAAGATTAGCGGTTAAAGTTTAAGGAGATAGTGAAATGAACGTTAAGAATGTTATATTAGCGATGCAAGAGATTGAAGATAATCGCAATATTTCAAAAGAGATTATTATTGATGCATTGCAAGACTCATTGATTAAAGCATATCGCAAACAAATCGGGGTTCCGGATGCACTTGTCGATGTAATCATTGATGAAAGAACTCAAGAAATGAAATTATTCCATAAATTCCTTGTGGTTGAAGAAGTAATGGATGACGAATTAGAAGTTGGAATTACAGAACTTCCTGAAGGTGCAGAAGGCCTTCAAGTAGGGGAGTACTACATGATCGAAGAACCAATTGTGGAGTTAGGACGTGCCGCAGCGACGCTTGCGAAAAATGTGATCAAACAAAAAATTCGTGAAGCTGAAAAGCAAGCTGTTTATGATGAATACATTGATCAACTGGGTGAGATGATTATGGCCATGGTTGAAAGTGTTGAAGAAAAATTTGTGGTTCTAAACCTCGGTAAGTCATTGGCAGTCATGCCACGTGCAGCACAAATTGAAGGTGAAACATACCGTGAAGGACAAACACTTAAAGTTGTTATTACGGATGTAAACCGTGATACTAAAGGTGCTCAAATCTTGGTATCGCGTGCTGATGCAATGCTTGTGCGTCGTTTATTTGAAAATGAAGTTCCTGAAATTTTTGAAGGACAAGTTGAGATTAAAGCAATTGCACGTGAAGCAGGTGAACGTACTAAAATCGCCGTATATTCCCATGATTCTGATATTGATCCAATTGGAGCATGTATTGGACCACGTGGAAGTCGTGTTCAAGCCATTATTGAAGAACTTAAAGGTGAAAAAATTGACATCTTTGAGTGGAGTGATAATATGATTGAGCTCATCAACAATGCACTTGCTCCTGCAGAAGTAATTGCAGTTTATCCAAATGCGGATAATAAGGGCCTTGTGGTTATCGTTGATGACAACCAGCTATCCTTAGCGATTGGTAAACGCGGTAAAAATGCGCGTTTAGCAGTTCGTCTGACAAAACAACGCATTGATATTAAGTCTGTATCTGAAGCGCAAGCAGAAGGTATTGATTATGTTTCCTTAATGGCAGCATATGAAGCAGAAATTCGTTCAAAACAAGTTCGAGACGAAATTGTTGAAGAAATCGAAGACCGCGATGAAGTAGTAGAAACAGTCGAAGTTGAAGAATCTACTGATGAAGTAATTCAAGAAGTGGAACAAGACGTTGTCGAAGATGTGACTGAAGAAGAAACTCAACCAGAAGAAGTTGAAGAAACGATTAAAATTGACCGTAAAGATGTTTTCAAACCACGAACAGACTATGTGTCAAAATTCGAACAACTTGCTGATGCATCACGTAAAGAAGAAAGTGATTTACGCCGTCGTAGACGTAAACCAGAACGTGAAGAAGAGAAGCCAGTAAACACAAGCGAACTTCTTAAAGAAAAAGAATATGAAATTCTTCCTGAGTATTCACCTGAAGAACTCAAACAAATTGAGAAACAACAGGCTGCCGAATCGAATTCATGGTTAGAAGAAGAAATTGACTTCGATGAATTTGATGAGTACTACGACGCCGAATAATCTTAGGAGGTGTGTCATGAAGAAAGTACCATTGCGCAAATGTATTGTAACGGGAGAACAACATCCAAAAGCGGATTTGCTTCGCGTTGTATTAACACCCGAGGATACAATTGAAATCGACCCAAGTGGGCGAAAAAACGGGCGTGGAGCATATTTATATGTGACGGAAGAGACCATTGAGAAAGCTCAGAAGTCTCGTGCTCTCGAACGTGCACTGAAAACTAAAGTTCCGGCTGAAATTTATGAGGAGCTTAAGAACTATGTTCGATAAACAAAAAATGTTAAATACGCTTGGTTTATGTCAACGTGGACGAAAGTTAGTTTACGGAGATGAATTGCTTCCAGCAATCACAAAAAACAAAGTGTATGCAGTCGTTTTAGCGGATAATGCATCCGATCGAACACGAAAACAAATCCAAGATAAGTGTAATACAGCGGGAATTCCTGTTATTGGAGGAATTACACGTGAAGAATTGTCGTGGTCAATTGGCATGACAAATCGTGTTGCTGTTGGAGTAAGTGATCGAGGATTTAGTAAAGTATTTAAATCTTACTTAGTAGAAAGAGGTGACGTAGTAAGTGAGTAATAAAAAAAGACAAAGAAATAATAAAAACAAACAGAATCGTAATAATAAGCGTCCCGCTCAGGACAACTTTAAACCGAAAGATAACGTCGTAATTTCGGAGATTGAGTATACTGATGGTATTACGGTTAAGGAATTATCTGAGAAAATAAATAAAAGTCCTGCTGAAGTAATTAAACTTTTATTTATGATGGGAACGATGGTTACGATCAATACGTCTTTAGATGATGATACGGTACAGTTAATCTGTATGGAATATGAAATTGAAGCAACACGTGTTGAGCCTGTTGATGAATTAACATTGGATGATGAAGAAAAAGATGATCCATCAACTTTAGAACAACGTCCTCCAATTGTTACAATTATGGGACATGTTGACCACGGTAAGACAACAACATTGGATACAATTCGTAATACGGATGTCGTTGCGGATGAGTTCGGTGGTATTACCCAACATATTGGGGCTTACCAAATTACTCATAAAGGCAAAAAAATTACCTTTTTAGATACTCCGGGTCATGAGGCTTTTACAGCAATGCGTGCTCGTGGTGCGAGTGTAACCGATATTGTTATTGTTGTCGTTGCTGCGGATGATGGTGTGATGCCACAAACACGCGAGGCAGTTGATCACGCTCGTGCAGCGAACGTTCCACTTATCGTCGCAATTAATAAAATCGATAAACCGAATATTAATATTGATCGTGTATATTCAGAATTTAGTGATCTTGGAGTTATGCCAGAAGAATGGGGTGGAGACACTGTATTCGTTAAAATCTCGGCAAAATCTGGCGAAGGAATTGAAGAATTGCTCGAAACAGTTCTTGTAGCTTCTGAGCTAGAGGAATTGACAGCAAATCCAAATCGCTTGGCGTTTGGTACTGTTATTGAGGCTAAACTTGATAAAAGTCGTGGTCCCGTCGCAACCCTTCTTGTTCAAAAAGGAACATTACGTCAAGGGGATCCAGTTGTAGTAGGAACTACATTTGGTCGAATTCGTAAAATGGTTGATAACCGTGGTCGCGAGTTACAAGAAGCACTACCTTCAATGCCTGTGGAGATTATTGGTCTAAGTGATGTTCCAATTGCAGGGGACTCATTCAGAGCGTTTGATGATGAAAAGAGTTCACGTGCCGTTGCGGATAAACGTAATCAAGCTCGAATTCTAGCAGATCGTAATCAAACAAGTGCATTAAGTCTTGATGATTTATCACAACAAATTGCTGATGGTGAAATTCAAGATATTAATGTTATTCTTAAAACGGATGTTCAAGGTTCAGCAGAAGCGGTTAAAGCAGCGCTGGAACGTATTGAAGTTGGTGATGGACATGATGTTCGTGTAAATGTTATTCGTGCTACTGTAGGTGGTATTACAGAGAATGATATCATGTTAGCATCTGCATCAAATGCTATTATTATTGGATTTAATATCCGACCTACTGCAGCAATTCGAAAGAAAGCTGAAGAAGAAGGAATTGAAATTCGTCTTTACAATATTATCTATAAAGCAATTGAAGCTATGGAAGCAGCGATGAAGGGTATGTTAGCACCTGTGTTTGAAGAAAAAATCTTTGGACAAGCTGAAGTACGTGAGATTTACAAAGTTTCTAAAGTTGGTACAATTGCTGGATGTATGGTTACAGATGGTAAAATGCTTAAAGAATCCGGTGTACGTCTAATGCGTGATGGTGTTGTTATCTATGAAGGGAAAATGGCTTCATTAAAACGATTCCAAAATGATGCAAAAGAAGTATCGCAAGGATTTGAATGTGGTATTACAATTGAAAACTTTAATGATATTAAAGATGGTGACGTTATCGAGTCATTTGGTGAAATTGAAGTTGAACAAAAGTAGAACAGAGGTAATTTAATATGACAGTTAAAAAAGAACGTATTGAATCTATCATTAAGCGTGAACTTGCTCCAGTGATTCAAAATCGCCTGAACGATCCAAGTTTAAAGTTTGTCAGCATAACAGAGGTCGATGTTACTAACGATTTCTCGTTTGCGACAATTTATGTTAGTTTTTTAGAAGATGCTAAGAAAAAACCAGGTATGGATGCTTTAAATAAAGCAAAAGGTATGCTTCGTTCAGAAGTGAGTAAGGCATTAAGTATTCGCCGAACTCCTGAGTTAATTTTTAAACTTGATGAATCATCTGAGTATGGTGCTAAGATCGACGGTATCTTAGAATCACTTAAAAAATAATAAAAAAGGCTTGGACTATAAATCCAAGCTTTTTTTTATGGGAGTATAAAAAAACGGCATTTACTTGCCGTTTTTTTTGGGGTTTAATCATACCTTCATGAATCGCGTTAAGAACTGTTTCGTACGCTCCTCCTTAGGATTCAAGAATAATTCCTCAGGGGATCCTTCTTCCAAAATAATTCCGCTATCCATGAATAAGATGCGGTCACTGACTTCTCGAGCAAAATCCATTTCATGAGTAACAATAAACATGGTATAGCCTTCTTTGGCTAAGCTTTTAATCACTTCAAGTACATCTCCGACCATTTCAGGGTCTAGGGCTGATGTGGGCTCGTCTAAGAGGAGAAATTCGGGTTTCATACATAATGCACGCGCAATCGCAATACGCTGTTTTTGACCTCCAGAAAGCTGTTTAACGCTTTGGTCTTTAAACTCAACCATGCCAACGCGTTCAAGATTTTTAATGGCTTCTGCCTCTGCTTCTTTTGGATCCACTTTTAATACTTTAATCGGGGCAAGCGTACAATTTTCTAATACAGATTTATTGTTAAAAAGATTAAATGACTGAAAGATCATACCAACTTGTGAACGGTATTGATTAATATCCATTCCATGATCCGTTACATCTTCATTGTTAAACGTGATTGTTCCGTTGTCAAACGTTTCAAGAAGGTTAATACAACGTAAAAGTGTTGATTTACCACTACCACTTGAACCAATACACGAAACAACTTCACCTTTTTTTATTTCAAGATTGATGTCTTTCAAAACTTGCAATTCACCAAATGATTTATTTAAATGTGATATGGATAAGAAACTCATTGTTAATTACCTCCTTCTTTTTTATCGAAGTGAACTTTATGGGTTACTGATGCGGGATAACTCCCTTTTGGTGCATCCATTCGTTTTTCAATCATATTTAAGATTTGAGTTGAGCATATTGTTAGGACAAGGTAGATAAGCGAAACAATAAAGAATGGCTCCATTTGTCGGTAATAGATACCGGTTAAACGGTTACCTTGGAAGAACAGTTCTGATACTGTAATCACATTTAATACCGATGAATCTTTAATATTTACAACAAATTCATTCCCAATTGCAGGGATTGCATTACGAATGGCTTGCGGTAAGATAACATAACGTAATGTTTGTGCCTCAGTCATGCCAAGTGAACGTGCAGCTTCATTTTGCCCTTTATCTATCGCTTGAATTCCGGCACGAATGATTTCAGACATATAAGCAGAGGTATTAATCGAAATAATGATGATCCCTGCTGTAAGAGGGGAGATGGCAACTTCTAAACCACGTAAACCATAATAGATTAAGATTCCTTGAACCATCATTGGAGTTCCACGTAAATATTGAACATAGGCTGTGACAATAACATTCATTAAGCGTTTTAAAAGACGGGTAATCCCTTTATCGCGCTCGCTGATTTTAATTTGACGAAGCCCTGCAATAACAAGACCAATAATCAAACCGAATGTTGTCCCAGTCAAGGCAATTAAGAGGGTAATTCCCAATCCATTTAAAAATAATTTCCAGTTGTTTTGAATAAGGAATCCAACACCGGCAAAGAATCCAGATGGCATTAATTTAGTTTGGTCTTCACTCGAACTTGGTTGTCGCTTAATGGCTTCGGACATCATGGCGTCACGTTGTTCAGGTGATAGTTTACTTAATGCAGCGTTAACGTCATCAAGAAGCTTGTCATTACCTTTAGCAAGCCCAATTGAAACAGTTACTTCCTCTGCATCGACGATAAATCCGTTATTACCTTCAAACTCAACAATCGCTAAGTTTGGATTACTGCTTGTAATCGCAAGTGCAACGGGTTTTTCAGATACAAATGCATCAATGGCATTATTATTAACGGCGGTTGTTAAGAAAGGAAAGGACTCAAGGGGAACACCATGATTAACTGATGGAATTTGATCTACAAGCTGATCATGCATGGTTCCAATTTGTGCTGAAACATGCGCTCCGGAAAAATCGCTTAATGCGGTTGCATTTGCATAAGGACTGTCTTTTTTAGTAACTAAAACCATCTCACTTGTATAATAAACATCGGTGAAGTCAACTTCTTGACGACGTTCTTCTGTATTGGTCATCCCAGCAATAATGAGATCAATGTCTCCAACTTTTGCGGATTCCAATAGACCTTTAAATACTGCGTGTTCTTTGATTACAAGATTGCGATTGAGTTCGTTCGCGATGTGACGTGCCATCTGAACATCATAACCATCACAATAGCTATGTCCATCTGATAAAGGTTCTGTAAATTCAGTTTCTATCGACTGTGTCCAATTAAATGGGGCATAATTGCATTCCATTCCAACGACTAAATCATCCTGTCGCTTTGACGAGTTCGTACAACCGGTAATGGTTAGTAGAACGAAAAATATTAGTAATACTTTTTTCATGTTTTTGCTCTGCATAACATGTCTCCTCCTAAAATAAACAAAAAAAGACCCACGCTAGAGGTCCATATTGAAATAAGGATAGTCTAGCTCCACTTCACTAAGGAAGGAGTGTTATAGGTATTTCCTATAACCCCACAGTAAAAATTTGCGGTTTTTACCGTTCGGCGATGGTTGCCTTTTTGTATCTTCAAAGCCTGCAAGCTCCAATACATACTTATCTGCATCGCTACCTCTAATATTGTCTTTTAATAGACTTATCATATCACTCAGTGAAATTAAGTCAAGTTTGCTTTTGACTAATTGTGAAAAACCTATATAATTTATAGGTAGAAATGAGGTTCTTATGGACGGTATCTTATGTATTAATAAACCACAAGAAATGACATCATTTGATGTGGTAGCGAAAGTACGAAAATTATTAAAAGTTAAAGTAGGCCACAGCGGGACGTTGGATCCAATGGCTACCGGTGTTTTAGTGTTAGCCGTGAATCAAGCAACTAAAGCACTTCCTTATTTAGGGTTGAACGATAAAACGTATCGCGGTAAGTGTAAATTAGGATTACGAACATCGACTGGAGATGTTTGGGGAGATGTCGAAGAACATGCGGATATCCCTGAAGTTTCTGAAACAAACGTATTAGCATGTTTTGAAACGTTAACGGGACCTCAAACACAACGTGTTCCTAAAGTTTCAGCAAAAAAAATAAATGGAAAAAAATCATACGAGTATGTATTTAACGATGAAGAAGTGAAACAACTTTATACAGATATAACAATTTATAAATTAGAACTTATTGCCATTGAAGGGGATGAAATTGAGTTTAGAGCTTTTGTGTCCAATGGTACATATATACGTACGCTTTGTGAAGATATCGGTGTTTTATTAGGGACTTTGGGAACGATGTCTGCTTTGGAACGTGAACAAGTCGGACCGTATAGACTTGAAGATGCTATAACATTAGAAGCATTAACACCCGAAGTTGAGTTGATATCGGTTAAAGATACAATTGCACTGCCTAAGATTGTTAATCCTCGCATGGAGGATTATGTTAAAAATGGAAAGAGACTTAAATTAGATATTGTTGAAGATCAAGTGCTTATCGATACAGGAGCATATTATGCTGTCTATGAGCGTGAACATGATACAACATTTAAATCAGTAAGAGGACTTTGGTAATGAAGCAAATTACAATACGAGACTATTTACAACTTCACCGTAATAACCATCAACTTGCAGCGTGTATTGGTTATTTTGATGGATTGCATCGAGGGCATCAAATATTAATTAATGAAGCAAAAAACATCGCACAACAATTCAATTATGAGACTGCGCTGATTACCTTCGATCCCGATCCATGGACCGTTCTTCATAATAAATCACATGTTAAACATTTAACACCGATCAAGGAAAAGGTACGTATTGCGGAATCATTAGGTATTGATTATCTGATTACGATAGAGTTTACAAAAGATTTATCAAAACTTTCACCCCTTGAATTTATTGAGAAAATTCTCGTTCCACTCAATGTTAAGACCTTAATTTGTGGTGCAGATTATAAATTTGGTTATCGTGGTGTGGGAACCGTTGAAGACTTAAATGAGATGGGTCACTATTACTTTGATACCCACGTTGTTCCATTGGACCATGTTAATGAGCAAAAAATTGGTACAACAGCCATAACGCAAGCAATTTTAAATGGTGATGTCGAACAAGCTAATGACTTATTAGGACGTTTGTATGCGATTAGTGGATTTGTAGTAGGCGGTCAACATCGTGGCCGTGAGATTGGCTTTCCAACGGCGAACATGGATGTTGTCGATGAATATGTAATACCGAAGCAAGGCGTTTATGCTGGGTTTGTAGAAGTTAAAGGGAAAACCTATCAATCTGTTATTAATATTGGTCATAATCCAACATTTAATACGACTGAACACCTATCCCTTGAGACTTATATTCTTGATTTTGATGAGGATATTTATGGTGAAGTGATCAAACAATCTTTTGTGAAGCGACTACGTGATGAATTAAAATTTGAATCAATTGATGCACTTGTGACACAAATGCATTGCGATGTAAAAGAAGCGAGATTAATTTTAGATGAAATTGACCGCTGATTATAAAGAGATGCTCATCGAATCTTTTGGTGAGGCACAGTTTCAAAAAATAGTTGAAGCGTATCAGATGGATTCTGTACATGGTTTACGATTGAACCCTTTAAAGCCGTGTACCTTACCGTTTAGTGGAACCGAATCCTTAATCAATCACCAAATCCTTATTCCGGATGACTATGCGAAGACGGTAACACATCCACTAAGTCATGCCGGTTGTTATTACATTCAAGATCCAACCGCAACGACACCGGTTACAGCGCTTCATGTAGAACCTCATGATATTGTTTTAGATTTATGTGCAGCACCAGGAGGAAAAACGACGCAAATTCTCAGTACATTGACGACCGGATTTCTAATCAGTAATGAAATTGACTCAAAGCGCAATATCAAACTTCAGCACAATTACGATCGTTGGGGATCAGAGCGGGGTGTTGTGACCCAGATGGATACGGATGATCTTGTGCACATACTTGCGAATACATTTGATAAGGTTTTGTTGGATGCGCCATGTAGTGGTGAAGGCCTCTATCGCCGTACCCCTGATTTTGCGCTTGAATATAAAAAAAGCGAAGCGTTACGTTTTAGCGTGCTACAAAAACATTTACTTGAGAATGCTTTTACCGCATGTATTGATGGTGGTGTTATCGTATATTCGACATGCACCTTGAATTTTCATGAAAACGAACATGTGATTCTTTCTTTTCTGGAAGAACATCCAGAATGTCAGTTAGAGGTTGTTGATCTTCCAGAAAAAAACGATGGTTATCTTGGTTTGGGAAATAAGGTTTCGCGCTATTTTCCATCAAAAGATGGTGAAGGACATTTTATAGCTCGAATTCGAGTATCTAAATCCAATAAAGAACGTCATCAATTAAAGTTTGGGAAACATAAGCCCACACCCTTTGACTGCTTTGATCGAACCCTTGTCGGTAATATTAAAGAACGTGCTGGCAAGCTCTATGGGCTGAGACATCGAGGTTTTCTTGAAGAACCACTTCATATAACCCGAGATGGTGTTTTTATGGGGGAAATCAAGAAAAATCGAATTGAATACAGCCATACACTTGCGCAATCGTTAAATTTTACCGATGCATTTGAACATCTTGAACTGGACCTAGAATCTGCATACCGCTACTTATACGGGCACCCTGTAAGGACACCGATTCAAGGCATGCATTGTGTTACCTATAAAGGACATGTTCTGGGTTTTGTTAAAGGTGATGGTAAGAAAGGGAACAATCGTTATCCCAAGGGATTACGAAATAACTTTGAGTCTTATTAAGAGGAGGTGGGGAACATGGTTGTAAGTAAGCGAACAGCTATTACTAATATTAAAAAAGAAACGGCTTCATTTCTTGAAGAAAATATGAGACATTTTATCATTGATAATGCAGCCATGGAATTTTATGCAATGGCGATCGATGTAAATCCGCAAAACGGTATGTTAAGCATTTCGTTAAATACTGATTTTGATTTTAATAAAAAATTGCATCAATATCGCATTCAAAGTAATAACAACCGTTATAATGAACGTGAAGCCATTGAAACACTAAAATTCACAACCAATGAATGGCATTATCAAGCATTCGCATCATCTTGTCCCATTAGCCAAGAGCTCTATGATCACTATTTCAGACAAAATTTTGAAGCTTATCTTGAAATTATTACATCATGTTTAGTTGAATTTAAAACGACTGCAGTCTATGACGAAATTTCGAAATGTGATTGTTTTACAATTCTATGCAAAGCGGAAGAAGAACCTTATGCTATATCACTGGGACGCACCCAGCGCATAGAGGAGAAAATGTCGATTTAACACGGGTTCAGTGATAATTCGTAAACCTTTTGAGTTCTTTCTTTTGTTTAGATTTTTTTTCTGTTATAATTAGTTTAGTAGGTGATAAATATGTCAAATGAATATGTCTTAATTCAAAATGAGAAGACTGGTCTTGGTCAAATTGCAATTTCGAACAATGTTATTAATCATATTGTTCAGATTACAGTGAATGAAAATGATGCTATCTTTTTTGAAGATGGATCAGGAAAAAAATCATTGATCGTTTCAAACGAAAATGGTCACGTTAATGTAGACCTTAAAGTACGCGTTAAATATGGTAAAGATGTTGAACGTGTATGTCGTGCATTACAAAATGATTTGCAACGCAACATTGAATTGATGGTTGATTTCAGTAATACATCAATCAATATTAATGTTGTCGGATTTAAGTTTAATTAGAAGCAGGATTCTGCTTCTTTTACTGTGGAGGTTTTTTTATGGTAATGTCGCGATATAACGAACGACAAAATGCAATGTCAGCAATCTATATTCATCTCTTAAGAGAGCAAACTATGCAAGAAGTTCTTGAGGATAATCGTTTTGTTTCAGAGGTAGGGACGTTTATTCAAGATTTTAATTTGCAAGATGAGATGCTTCAAGTTGTGATGAATGTCGAAGCACGTAAAGATATTTATTCGCGAGCAATCGATCATTATTTAACGAAATGGCGTTTTGACCGTCTCGGTTTTATTGAACAAGCAATTCTTTTAATGGCTTGTGCTGAATTGGAACTCGGTTATCAAGATAAAGTTGTTATTGTTAATGAAGCGGTTAATCTCGCTAAAGATTTTTCAGATGAAGAGTCTTATAAATTAATTAATGGAGTCATTGATGCACTATGATAACTCAGGATGTAATTACGGTTACAGAATTTGTTCATGAATTAAAAGGTGTTATTGATCAACATCCTTCTTTTAAGAATGTCGCATTAGTCGGTGAGCTTTCGAATTTTAAAGCACATCATAGTGGGCATTTTTATTTTTCCCTAAAGGATGATAAAAGTAGAGTTACGTGCGCTATGTTCCGTCGCAGTGCAAGTAAAGTTTTATTTAAGCCAAAAGACGGTGATAAGGTTGTTATTTTTGGTCGCTGTGAAGTGTACACGGATACCGGTACGGTGCAAATTTATGCAGATCGTATGAATTTAGATGGTTTGGGTGATTTGTATATCCAGTTTGAGAAATTAAAAAAAGATTTTGAAAATCGAGGTTATTTTGATCCCAAGCATCGAAAGCAAATTCCTAAGTATCCTCAACGTATCGGCGTTATTGTAGGGGAGAACAGCGCCGCTTATGCCGATATATCCCGTACACTTCAAGAGCGTTGGCCACTGGCACAACAAATTGATCTCTTGGCTTATGTACAAGGGGAGCATGCCTCTAACAGTTTGGTTCAACAAATCAAAACAGCACATCTTCAAAATATCGATACCATCATTTTAGGTCGGGGTGGGGGATCGATTGAAGACCTATGGGCATTTAATACACCCGAAGTTGTTGAAGCAATCTTCTCTAGTGAAATTCCAATTATTTCAGGTATTGGTCATGAAAGTGATGTTACATTATCAGATTTTGTTGCAGATTATCGTGCTGCGACACCCACTGCTGCAGCCGTTGCTGCAACACCGAATTGGGTCGAGATGAACACCATGATTCGTGATTATAAAAACCAGTATTATCTTGCAGTTCGAAATAAGTATCTTAGACGGATGGGTGACTTTACATCCTTGATTCAAAGCAGTGCATTAAAAGATCCAATTCTTTTAGTCGAACGCAAACAACAAAAGTTAGATACGTTGACAGTCCGAATTACACATCAACAAACTTTATTTGATGAATCAAAGCGGATGCTTACACTGTTTACGAATCGAATGGAAAATTCGTTGCAGATAAAACAAAATAATTCAAACCATGCGATTAACCAGTTTATGAGTTTAAGTACCACTACAATTCAACAAAAATTGAATCAATCATTACAAAAGTTCAATATGATGGAAAATCGATATGTCTTCTATTCGCAATATATTGAACGTAACATTAAACAAAATCAGCTCATGATTCAACAATATAATGGTCGCTTTCAGTCACTTGTGGAGCGGGACTTAAACTTGAAAAAAGAGCGTTTAAACGATATACTTAAGTCACTTAAGTATCGTTCACCCTTGGAGGTAATTCAACGAAATCTTAACCAAGGGTATGTGATTCCACGTAAGAACGATACGCATGTTTTAAGTGTTGATGCACTGAATCTTAATGATCACATTCAGTTAGAATTTAAAGATGGATTTGTGGTGACACAGGTCATCAGTAAGGAGTCTAAAGATGAATAAAGATTTTAATTTTGAAATTGCAATGGCGCGTCTTGCGGAAATTGCAAATGAGTTGGAAAAAGACAGTCTTCCCTTGGATCAAGCAATTGTTCTCTTTGAAGAAGGTTTGAATTTATCCAAGCAATGTCAAGAACGTTTAAGCGGATATGAAAACCAAGTTAAAGCTTTAGTTCAAAAACATCAAGGGGAACAAAATGATTAAAGACATCGATAAACAATTATTAACAATTTTAGCGTATTACCCCGAGACCTCTGTTGTTAAAGAAGCCATGTCGTACTCACTAATGAGTGGAGGAAAGCGTTTAAGACCTCAACTCTTATTGGCGATGCTTCAAGATTTTGGTTGTGATTACCAAATTGGTCTATATCCTGCATGTGCACTTGAAATGGTTCATACCTATTCTTTAGTACACGATGATCTTCCTGCGATGGATGATGATGACATGCGACGTTTTAAACCAACCAATCACAAAGTGTTTGGTGAAGGTGTTGCAATTCTTGCAGGAGATGCACTTTTGACAGGGGCTTTTACAGCTTTGTCACAGGCGTCTTTAGATGCAGATGTTCTCGGAAAGTGTTTTGAAATTTTAGCGCGTAATGCTGGAAGTAATGGGATGATTTTAGGTCAAGAATTGGATATCGATGATCAAATCCAGCATATTGATGATCTCGTTGCGTGCTACAATCTTAAAACCGGTTGCTTATTTGCAGCGGCATTTGAAATGGCAGCCGTAATTGCAGGGCAGGATGCGTACCAAAAATTAGCTCATGAGTTGGGCTTATCCCTGGGCGTTGCTTTTCAATTCCAAGATGATCTTCTTGAAGTTACAAAATCTTCAGAGGAAATCGGGAAGAGCAATCAAAGCGATGCAGAACGCGATAAAACAACTGTTGTGAGTTTATTGGGTCTTGCACAAGCTCGCACCTTAACGGAATCGTATTTTTCAAGTATTAAAGATTTATTAAGAAAAATGAATATTGAAAATGGAAATCTGAAACAGATTATTGATGAAATGATGAGTCGCGAATTATAGGAGGCACGTCTCTTGTTTGAACAATTTAGCAAATCGTATGATATTAAATCTTTAACCGTTGATGAATTAGAAAAACTCAGTGATGAAATCGCTGTTTTTCTTGCGTCTAAAACGCGATATGAAGTGGATACTATTATTGAAAATATCAATGTTCTTGAAACCACTCTTGCGCTGCATCATGTATTTGATCTGACTTGTGATAACGTAATTTTTGATGGTGGCAAGCAGGTAATGGTACATAAAATACTTACAGGCAGATCACAGGAGTTGATGCTTCGAAATTCAGGTTCGATGTACCTTGATGATCAAAATACGATGGATCGTTATAGTGGTGGAAAGCCAGGTGAAGGGTTGGGAGTTGCCTTGGCTTATGCTATTGAAAATCCGGATGTTCATAATGTAATTGTTCTGAATGACTACGCATTGAATTACGGTATTACGTACGAATCATTGGTTCAAATTAGTCGTTTTAAGCCAAATTTAACCATCATTTTAATTGATGAACAGCAGTCGCTTTTAAGACATTATACCTCGATGGATGCGTTAATTAAGTCAATTCGTATTAGCAAAACGTATACGGGTCTAAAAAAAGATGTTAAATCGATTTTAGATTCAAATCCAATCAGTAGACCCATACTTGCCACACTGACAAAGATAAGGGATGCAGTCAAAGAAACTGTCTTAGAACCAACTATTTTTAAGCAATTTGGGGTGGATTATCAAGGGCCAATCGATGGTCAAAATCTCAAGGAGTTAATCCGAGTATTTGAATTGTCAAAAAAATATAAAGGTCCGCATGTTATCCATGTGCAGACGCGTCTAAAAAATAAAAAACAACGGAAACTTGAATTTCCAACTTTTAAAACTGATCATGACCGTGCGGAAAATTATCATACTTATCTAGAAGCGATTGATTATCAATTAACAGATATTGCGCAAGATGACCCCGATTTATATGTGCTTTCGGATGCCTATAAACTTAAGGATTATTTGCCAACATTTGCGCTTACACGACCAGATCACTTTATGACGACGTCCGGATCAACACAAGCCTTAATCTCGATAGCGCATGGACTTGTTCGTGAAGGAAAACATGTCCTTATATCAATTCATGCCTCCCAGCTTGAAGGTATTGTGATGCAACTACGTAATCAATTTTCAATCAAACAATGTCCCATTACAATTATTGTAAATGATTCTGGACTTAATCCAGAAGGTGATACGTATCGTCAAGGAATTTTTGATATAGGAATCTTTGCAAATCTTACACATTTTAAAGTGTATATGGGAAAATCAATTGTAGATACGATTTCAATTTTAGAACGGGTAATCCAAGAACCTCAAATTAGTGTGATTAGAATTCCGTCAGGTCTTGAGTATGTTGCCCCGAATACCGAATTAAAACCAGTAAAGGGATGGCATCTTGAACATGATTTTTCATTTGATAGCTCTGGGGTAATTCTTTCTTTTGGACCCTCTATTAATGCACTTAAACAACGAATTCAATCCAACGACTTGGATATAGGATTAATTAATTGTACTGAAATTATGTATGTGGATCCTACTCTATTAGAAGAAATAATTAGATGCAACCTTAAAATTGTAGTCTACGATGTTGAAAGTACGAAAAGCGTTCTTTATCAGAATGTTCTTCAAAGCCTTTATCAGCGTGGTGCAAATAATGAGTGCATCGATTTACATGTTTCATGTATTCATTTAAATAAAACTTCAAAAGATGCGAAATCATCTCAAAAAATACATATTAATAATGTTTTTGATTATTTTCAGTAGTAAAGGAGGAATACCATGCTAACTCATTTGACGATTGACAATTTTGTACTGATTCACCATATTTCGGTGGATTTTTCAGATCATTTTAATGTTTTCACAGGTGAGACGGGAGCGGGTAAGTCTCTATTGGTCGATGCGTTAAATTTCGTTTCGGGACAACGAAGCAGCGCTTCGGTAGTTGGCAAAAATGGGAAAAGTGCTCGTGTCGAGGTCGCTTTTAATCTTGAAAAAGCACAGAATCTTACCAATAAACTTAAAGATTTTGATTTATATGATGATGCGGATGAATATGCAGTCATTTCGAGAGAGATGAATTTGGAAGGACGCAGTATTTGTAGAATTAATCATCGTGTCGTTAACTTGTCGACGGTGAAGTCATGCTTGGATGGTGTTCTCGATATTCATTCACAGCATGAAACGCAATATCTTTTAAACCCGAAGAATCACTTGAAACTACTGGATGAGTTTGCTCAAAATGAAACAGTTCGTTCACAGTATCAAGAATTGTTTCATCTCTATCAAGCCACTGAAGCACGCTTAAACAATCTTGAAAACAGTAATATTAATCCCGATGAGATTGAATTCGCAAATTTTCAGCTTAATGAGATTAATGATCTCAATCCGAGCCTTGATGATTACCATCAAACGAAACAAGATTTAGAAATGTTGTCCAATTTTGAGAAAACAAAAACATTTACGAACGCATTAGAGGATATTTTGGATGGTGACGAGGGTGTTGTAGGGAAACTCTATGAGTTTTTAGATCGTATTGATGTCCTTCGAGATGAAACGCTTCAAGAGCGGTTTAATAATGTTTATTTTGAAGCTGAAGATCTTCGAGATGAGTTGGTACGATATAACAGTGGTTTGGTTTTTGATGAGTATGAATTTAATCGTCTACAAGATCGTGTCTATCAATATGATCAATTAATTCGGAAATATGGTTCAATCGATGGTGTATTAAAAAAACAAGAAGCATTGATTCAACAGATTGAGCAAGCAGAACATTTTGATGATTTTAAGATTGATTTAGAGAATGAATTGAGAGCCGTACAGCTTCAATTGAGTGAAGCAGCGCAATATTTATCACAATCACGTTTTAAAGCTAAAGCGGATCTAGAAGCTGCAGTAATTGCACAACTTGATGATCTCTTGTTGGAAAATGCGCAATTTGTAATTGACCTTAAAAACTCAAGTTTAACGTTAGATGGTGCGGAGACTGCACATTTTCTTGTATCGATGAATAAAGGGATTCAACCTTCTCCATTAGAGCGTGTAGCAAGTGGTGGAGAACTTTCTCGCTTAATGTTGGGTTTAAAAACGATTTTCAGTTCAATTTATGGCGTATCTACACTTATTTTCGATGAAATCGATACGGGAGTTAGTGGTCGAGTTGCGCTCAAAATTGGTTCTAAAATGAGTAAAATTTCTCAAACATCTCAAGTTTTGACGATTTCGCATCTCGCTGCAGTTGCAGCTTGTGCAGATCATCATTTCTTGATTTCTAAAAATGAAGTCAATGATGAAATTGTCACGGATATTCAAGAAATTACTGAAGATGACCGGATTCATCAAATGGCACTCATCATGTCAGGAAATGTCACGGAAGCCGCTCTATATTCTGCCAAAGAACTTCTTAAAGAAGGGCAACACTTACGATGGCACAAGTAATCTTTCATATTGATATCAATGCGTTTTATGCCAGTGCTCATTTAATTGCGGATGCAAGTTTGTATGGAAAACCGGTAGTCGTATGCAGTAACCACAGAGGATCCGTGATTACAACTGCCTCTTATGAAGCACGTTCATTTGGAGTGAAATCGGCTATGCCGCTGGCTCATGCCAAGCGGTTATGTCCCAATTTAGTGGTTATTGAAGTAGATTTTGAACTCTATCAAGATTTATCGGTTAAGTTTATGAATCTTATCCGCAGTTATTCAAGCCTAATGCAACCCGCTAGTATCGATGAATGTTATGTTGATATGACGGAAGTAATTAAAAACTATGAGAAACCACTCGATCTTGCAGTTGAAATCCAACAAAAAGTTTGGGATGAATTAAAACTTCCGATTTCAATTGGCGTCGCACCCAATAAATTCTTAGCTAAAATGGCGAGTGATATGCAGAAACCACGAGGCATCACGGTTTTAAGAATTCGCGAAGTGCCACAAAAATTGTGGCCTTTACCCATTGAACTCATGCATGGAATTGGGAATAAAACAGTTCCTCGATTAAAAAAAATAGGTATTGAATCCATTGGTGATCTTGCGAATCAGAATGCAGACCATTTAAAAAATATTTTGGGAATTAATGCTCACAATTTTGTTCAAAAAGCAAATGGATATGATCATGCAAAGATTGATACTGATGTAACGATGAAGTCAATTGGTCAATCAAAAACTTTTAAAGATGCTATGTCTGATCTCGATGAAATTCGAAATGCAATTTTAAACGAACTGGCTGAAGTTATCCGGCGTATGGAACTTCAAAATGTAGTAGGGAAGACCGTATCTTTTTCAATTCGACTTGATGATTTCAAAACCGCCACACGTTCATTTACATTTGATGAATACACAAGTGATCAAAATTTATTATTTGAGCGTTTGATGAGCTTGTACGATGAATTTGATGGTCTTGGCGGTGTATCATTTATTTCTGTCACCATGACCAATTTAATGCCCAAAGATGAAATCATAGAGCAACTGAATATTTTTGATGATTTGGAGGAAGTTACGGTCAATGACATTATTCATCGGTTAAATAAACAGCTCAATCAAAATCTTTTTAAAACGACTCGTTCAGTTTTAAAGGAGGCAGCTTATGAAAAGCCAAGCGAATGATTTTATACATTATCTTCAATATATTGATCCTAAAGCTGCTTTAACCGTCACGTCCTATCAAAATGATTTAAACCACTATATTGATTATCTAGAAAGCGACGGTTTGACATCTTTACAAGAGGTTGATGCGGAAATAATTCGAAAGTATATTGATCGTATTCACGATGACTATGCTGCTTCAACACTTCAGCATAAGATCGTCGTAATTCGGCAATTTCATCAATATCTACTCAATAGTGGTCAGCTTCACCATGATCCGACAGCTTTTATTTCGGTCAAAAATAAAGGTTCACGCATTCCACTCAGTGTATCGGAGGATGTAATCCGTAAGCTTTTTTCTTTTGATCGTGTTACCGGTAAAGATTATTTGGATTATGCGATTTTAATGCTCCTTTATCGATGTGGTCTACGTGTATCGGAGTGTGTTCATTTAGAGTTTTCACACGTTTATATTGACCAACAGTGGTTGCGAATTCTTGGGAAAGGGAACAAGGAGCGGATGATTCCCTTATCAGAAGATGCAATTGATAGTCTGAATGATTATCTGAATGACATTAGGCCGCAGTGGCTGATTCAATCATCAGATCGAATATTTATTAACGCAAAAGGCAAGGGAATCTCAAGACAATATATCGATTCTATGATAAAATCTAGATGTAAAGAAATGGGAATTACAACTCCGATTTCAGCGCATACTTTGCGACATAGTTTCGCAACAGCTATCTTAGACACAGGCGTAGACTTGCGTATTATTCAAGAACTCCTCGGTCATCAAGATATCTCAACAACCCAGATTTATACTCACGTAAATAAGAAGACATTGAAGCGAGAGTATGATCAGTATTTAAAAGGTGGTTTTTCGAATCAAGGAGGGAATAGAGATGAAGAAATTTGATCGAATTATTACAGTAGTAATGGACTCAGTTGGTGCCGGTGCAGCACATGATGCAGCGAAGTTTGGTGATGTTGGCACAGATACGTTAGGCCATATTGCAGAGGCAATGGATGGGCTTAACATGCCAAATTTAGAAAAACTTGGTCTTGGTAATTTACATAATATTAAAGGTGTATCTCAAGTTGAGGAACCTCAAGCATACTATACAAAAATGATTGAAGCTTCTAATGGTAAGGATACGATGACAGGACATTGGGAAATGATGGGTCTTTATATTGAAAATCCTTTTATCACGTTTACCGAGACAGGATTCCCTAAAGAACTCTTAGATGAGCTTGAAAAGCGTACCGGTTATGGCATTATTGGAAATAAGGCAGCAAGCGGAACTGAAATATTGGACGAGTTGGGTGAAGAGCACATGGCGACAAAGAAAATGATCGTCTATACTTCAGCGGATTCAGTGCTTCAAATTGCAGCACACGAAGAGGTGTTTGGTCTAGATGAACTTTATCGATGCTGTGAAATCGCCCGTGAGTTAACCATGAAAGATGAATGGAAAGTAGGTCGTGTTATTGCTCGCCCATTTGTTGGTGAGGGTAAAGGCGCATTTAAACGTACTTCAAACCGTCACGACTATGCTTTAAAACCATTTGGAAAAACGGCACTTGACTCGTTAAAAGAGAATGGTAACGATGTGATTAGTGTCGGAAAAATTGCAGATATTTTTGATGGAGAAGGTATTACCGAAGCTTATCGAACCAAGAGTAATGAGCACGGAATGGAAGAAACAATTCGTATTACTCGAGATCATAAGTTCAACGGATTTATGTTTGTGAATCTTGTAGATTTTGATGCAATGTATGGTCATCGTCGCGATCCAATTGGTTATGGAAAGGCTTTAGAAGCATTTGATGTTCAACTTGGAACGCTCCTTCAATATATTGGTGATCGTGATTTACTCATTATAACGGCTGATCACGGAAATGATCCAACGCACACAGGTTCAGACCATACTCGTGAAGAAGTACCTGTACTTTATTACTCACCATCTTTAGAAGGAAAAGGTCTCTTGAAAAAAAATAATACGTTCTCTGATTTAGGTGCAACAATCGTGGATAACTTTGATGCAAAGCCGACTGAATATGGAACGTCGGTTCTTGAACAGTTAAAATAATTTAAGCACCAGATTTCTGGTGCTTTTCTAAAAGGAGGATCTATGAATTTTATAGAATTTTGTGATGCGGTTCGTGTTATAAAAGGTTATGTACTCTACGATCCACTTCAAAATTTACGCGAACAAGCCTATAATCCCGATTCGGTTGTAACGCTTATTCGGGAAGGGGAACGTATTTTCGTTGCGGATTTAAATGTAACCGAACGCTATACCTTAAACTCTAACCTATCATACCTTTACCGCCTTAATCATCAGTATAAAGATGCGCTTTACTATACGGAAAAGTGTATTGATTATGCTTATGGGACGCCCCATAATGAAATTCAGCTCATGAATCTCATTGATAAGGCAATAATTTTAAAATGTTTGAAATATTATGAAATTGCGATTGAACTCTTTGATTCACTTGAAACCCATGAACATTTGGATGAAATTCCACATGTTTTAGATCGAATCTATCATGAACGGGGTAAGTGTTTGCTTGAAATGAATGAATTTACGCTCGCAGAGTCTTATTTTAAGAAAGCACTCGAGCTGCGTCTTTTATCTGAAAATGAAGACTTAATCAATGAGACTGAAGAGGCTTTAGAGTACACACAATCAATCGAATTCAAATTAATTAATGGTCATGAGTATCCCATTTATATGGATGATTTGGTCCTTGTGGATGCATACTATGTACCTAGGGATACTGTACAATCGTATATCAAAGACCGTGAATTTTTTGCGATGAAGGCTCAAGATGTTTTCGCTACATTTTGTGCACGCGTCGAACGGAAATGGGAGAATACCGAGGAGGGCGAAGCGATTGTTGGTTATGATGAGCATAACACGATTGTTGCTTTGGTCCATCTAAATCCAAAGGGGATTGAACAGATGCTTCATGCTTATCAAAATCATGATTTAGAGTCCTATTTATTGAAACTGAATCAACTCAGCAGACAAATACAATAACAAGATATCATAATCTTGTTTTTTTTATTTTTCAAAATTCACTTGATTAAATAAAGTGACATGCTATAATATCCATGTTTTTACGAATCGTATATCATCACTAATATGGAGTGATAGTTTCTAGCCGATACCAATGAAAAGATCGGACTACGATAGGAAAAGTTCTTTTTCCTATTGGTAAAAACTTTTTTTATATTAAAATAGAATCTTTTTTATCATATATGTGTCTAATAAGGGGACACGTTTCTACCTGATACCGTAAATATCAGACTATGATAGAAAGTGTTTTTTAGCTTTCTATCATTATGTTGATAGAAAGCTTTTATTTTGTTAGGAGGCGTTCATGAAACGTTTTAAAAATTCGGTGTATCTTTTTCCGGGATTATTACTCGTCGTTGTTTTTATGATAATTCCACTTGTGATTACCATTATGCCCACATTCATCAATAATGGTATTACATTTACAAACTATACATCTGTCCTTACGGATCCGTTTTATCAAAGTATTTTGATACGAACCATCCGTATTGGTCTGGTTACGACATTGATATGCCTTGTATTGGGATTTCCAACAGCCTATTTTATCGTAACTGGATCTGAATTGCGTCGGAAATTAACCATGGCACTCGTGTTATTTCCCTTATTTACAAACGCAGTAATTCGTGGGTTTGCCTGGATTACGATTCTCGGTAAGAACGGTTTTTTGAATCAAACACTCTTAAATTTTAATTTGATCCAAGAACCGATAGGATTTATGTATACAGAGTTTTCAATTATCATTGGATCTGTTTATTTATTTCTTCCCGTTATGGTTAATACGTTGGTCTCAGTTTTATCGAAGGTTGATGGGAAATTAGTCGAAGCCGCACAGACTTTAGGTGCGAAAAGTGGTGCAATATTTAAAGAAATTGTATTGCCACTCACATTCCCAGGAATTGTCTTGGGTTCGGTACTTGTTTTCACCGGAACAATAAGTGCCTATGTTACACCATCATTACTTGGTGGAAACAAGAATATGATGCTTTCTACGCTTTTGTATCAGCAGTCCAATGAGCTCATGAATTGGCAATCGGCAAGTGTCTTCGCATTTATCATGATTCTTCTTTCTGCAGGCATTATGAAATTAATGACCTACTTAAGTCATAAAGTTGATCAAAGGGGGATGTCTCATGAATAAAAGTCGTTTTCTCGATTGCATTGCTTATCTTGCGATAAGTTTTATTGGAATTCCTTTGATAATCATCACGGTGACAGCTTTTGGAGAAGCTCCGATTATTCAATTTCCAATTCAAGGATTTACGTTAACTTGGTTCTCTAAAGTGTTTCAATCTCAAGTATTTATGGATAGTTTTGTATTAAGTTTGAAAATATCTGTATTGGCTACAATTTTATGTATGGTGATTGCAATTCCAGCATCGTATGCACTCGTAGTGAATAAAGGGAAGTGGAGTGAGCGAATTAACTCAATTTTTCTCGCACCATCATTAATACCTTCAATTGTACTCGCTTATGCACTTTTTCAATACTTAGTGATTCAGCTTCATTTGAGTTTGAATATCGCTTTAATTATTGGTCATATGTTGATTGTATTTCCTTATACGATTCGAATAATTTGTGCCTCACTTCATGAATTTGACTTAAGCATTCATGAGGCAGCTGTTGTATTGGGCTGTGGTCAATTGGAAGGCTTTGTGAAAGTTGTACTTCCAAATATCAAAGATGCATTAGTATCGGCAAGCATCATGGGATTTATTAATTCGTTTAATAATTTACCCGTTTCGATGTTTCTAAAAGGTCCGGGAATGAATACATTACCTGGGGCGCTCATGAATCATATTGAGTATAATTTTGATCCAGTAGTGAGTGCATTATCTGTTATTCTTATGGCATTTACAATGGTACTGATGTTTGTCATGGACAAAGGATTGAGTAAAAAAGGAGCGAATGTTTAATGAATTTTGCGGTATTAGATCAAATTAGTGTTTCTTATGATGGCAAACACAATGTGCTTCAAGATTTAGATTTAAAGATAAGAGAAGGGGAACTTTTATCTCTACTTGGACCATCAGGGTGCGGTAAATCTACAACGTTACGTACCATTGCAGGATTTAATGCAATTCGGACGGGAACATTTTATGTAGAAGATAAAAGAATGAATGAGGTTAAAACAAATGAACGAGATTTTGGAATGGTGTTTCAAAGTTATGCGTTATTTCCTCATTTAAGCATTCGTGAAAATATTGCCTTTGGGTTAAAACAACGAAAGGTAAATCGTGGCATGATTGCAAGTGAGGTTGAAGGAATGGCCCGTATTTGCGGTTTAACAGAACTGCTCGATCGTTATCCAGGTCAATTATCCGGAGGCCAGCAACAGCGTGTTGCACTCGCCCGAGCCCTTGTTATTAAGCCGAAGTTATTACTGCTTGATGAGCCCTTGAGTAATCTTGATGCTCAACTTAGGATTCAAATGCGGGAGGAAATACGACGAATACAACAAGAACTGAAGATTACTACTGTATTTGTGACCCATGATCAAGATGAGTGTTTTGCGATAAGTGATCGTGTTGCAATTATGAATAACGGTAAAATTGAACAACTGGACACACCTGAAGTGATTTATTCAAGTCCTCAAACACATTATGTGGCGGAATTTGTTGGATTTGAAAACATAAAACCAATCGAAGATTTCAAGTTTTTAAATAATGGACAAGGTCTCATTGCTTCAAAAGATTATGCGTCGTCAAAATCGTTTGGTATTAGACCTTCAGACCTCATGCTCGGTTCGGGAATTAATGAAATGTCAGGACTCATTAGTTCTGTTGCATACCTAGGGAGTTGTTATCAATATCAATTAGAGACTGAATGTGGTGCATTTAAATTATGCACACAAGAAAAACTTCAGATTCATTCAGTCGTATCGTTTAGAATAGATCCAGAATCAATTGTCTTTATTTAGGAGGAAAATATGAAAAAGAAAATTGCATTAGCGCTTGTATTATTAATGGTAAGTGGATGTTCTCAAAAAAAAGAGACTCAAGAATTAGTTGTATCCTCATGGGGACTCAGTGAAGAAGTCTTAAGAAATGAGGTTTTTAAACCGTTTGAAGAAATGCATAATGTAAAGATTGTTTTAGACAGCGGTAGTACTTCAGAACGTTTTGCGAAATTCAGTAGTGGGGACAACAGTAACATTGATGTTATTGAGTTATCACAAAAAGCAGCAGATGATGGTTATCAAGCGGATTTATTTGAGAAAATAGACCTTAATAAATTGGAAAATGGATCAGCCCTCATTGATGCAGCTCAAGAAGTAACACGACGTGGTTATGGTGTACCTTATACAATAAATAGTATTGGTATCGTTTATAATACTGAAACTGTTAAGGAGCCAATCGCATCATGGAAAGACTTATGGCGTGAAGATCTTGTTGGAAAAGTAGCAATCCCTGAAATTGCTTCTACATTTGGTCCTGCAATGATTCAAATGGCAAATGATTACAGTGGAGGCGATTTAAGCAGTGATAACGGTGAGAGAGCATTTGAAGGGCTAGAAGCGTTGAAACCAAATATTAAAAAGACTTATAAAAAATCCTCAGATCTCTCTGTCATGATGAGTACTGGAGAAATCGATGTTGCTGTTGTGGGTGATTTTGGTTTTGATGTCATAAAGAAATCTGTACCAACGGCTGAACTTGTATTCCCAGAATCTGGTACCTATGCAAACTTTAATACCATTGAAATTAATAAGAACTCAAAAAATAAAGAGCTTGCCTACAAATTTGTTGATTGGCGTTTAAGTCAAGTGCTACAAGAGAAAACTGCTGCAACACTGAATGAGGCGCCTGTTAATAAAAATGTTGTGCTTAATGACGAGGTTGCATTAAACAAAACCTATGGACCTATCGCTGAAAAGGCAAAAACACTAAATTACGAAGTAATGAATCCTCTAATGCCTGAGTGGATTGACCGTTACAATCGTTTGATGAACCAATAATGATTACAAAATTTACAGGTGCTTTCCTTTACAACACGGCACAACGACAATTTGAAAAAGGAGACTTCTACATTCAAGATTCAATGATTTACCATATTGGGGAGGCAAAAATCAATCCGGATCATGAAATTAATGTAGAAGGCAAATGGATTATTCCTGGTCTTATCGATATTCACATGCATATTGAAAGTTCCATGACAAATCCAAATGAGTTCTCAAACACCGTGCTTCCAATGGGTACAACGACTCTTGTAGCGGATGCACATGAAATTGGTAATGTGTTTGGAACCGAAGGGTTGATTGATTTTATGGACATCGATACGAACCTTGATATCTTTTATGCAATTCCTTCTTCCGTTCCATCCACAAACCCATTTCTAGAGACTACAGGTGGAATTATTGATGAATCAGCGATTAGAACGCTCTGTAAACACCCTAAAGTGATTGCATTGGGTGAGATTATGAATTTCAAAGATGTCATTTCTGATGAAGATACCATGACTCGTAGAATTATTGAAACGTTTAAAAAATGCAAACCTGGATCACCAATTGAAGGCCATATTCCAAGAATAACAGGGCTTGAATTATCACGTTTTATTCAGCGAGGGATTGGTTCAGATCATACATTGCAAACTCCAGAATCAATCCTTGAACGTACACGTATGGGCGTTTTAGTTCAAATGCAGGAAAAATCACTCAGTAGGGAAACAATCGCGACGCTTTGTGAGTATAAGCTCCACGGAAGCTTCTGTTTAGTAACCGATGATGTTATGCCCGATGACTTAATTCACAAAGGACATATGAACCATCTTATTCAATTGTGCATCAAATATGGGATGCGTGCAGAAGATGCAATTTATGCAGCAACGCTAGTCCCATCACAGCGGATGCAACTGAATGATCGAGGTGTTTTATCTCCTGGAAAACTGGCAGACTTTATAATCCTTGATGATTTAGATGCTTTTGCGATCCAATCCGTATATAAAAAAGGGATTAACGTCCAAAATCTTGAGCATGAACACTTTCTTTTCGATGATGACTCAATATTTAATACTATCAAGCGAAATCCGATTACTGAAGCAGATATTGTATCTTCAATTTCAAAAATTAAAGGTGACGAAGCAACAATAAGAATTATGCACCGTGAAGTTACCAATACATTTACCGAAGAACAAATTCAATCCATTCCTGTGAGGGAAGGGGTCTTACAGTGGCAGGATGCAGGACTCACAATGATTGCGGTAATTGAACGCTATGGACATCAAACTCCAATTGCAATTGGTTTTACCGATAATGGTTTTACAGAGAAGGGGGCAGTTGCTACTTCTTGGACCCATGATCATCACAACATACTCGTTATGGGAACGGATGTACAAGATATGGTCAATGCCGTAAATCACTTAATTGATAAGCAAGGTGGTATTGTTTCCATCATCAACAAGAACATTCATTTCGTTCCTTTATCGTATGGTGGCATTGTCTCTACACAATCAATGGAATCTCTCGCACTTGATGTATCACAGATAAGACATGACTTAAGAACATTGGGTTATGAGGCTCAAAATGAATTAATGAGCTTTTCGGTTTTAGGCTTAATCGTATCACCAAGCTTAAAAATATCCGATAAAGGTTATGTCGATGTGAGAACTCAAGAAATCAAGCCATTATTTATAAATCCAAATATTACATAATATACATTATACGAAGTTGTATATAAATAATAAAAAAAGACCGATATTAGTGTATTTGGTCTTTTTTTATGAAATTAAGGTTTAATATAGGCATAACCTTCGTGTTGTTTTTCAATGAGTTCATAAACACCAGTAGAAACGATGCGTATGTCGTCCAGTAACTGATCAGAATCAATCTGATGTGCATTTAATGAATTTTGACATGCAACAACATCAATCTGCTGGTCTAATAACTGTTTAATTAAACTTTGATCGTCTGCTATTAAAATCTTAATGGCATCGCCATTGATTAACAGTTCTATTGTTTCAACGGGTTTTACGTTTAAATTTCGAATATTTGCGACACAGTGATTTAATCGATCAATTTGATTTAAATGAAAAATAACCTTCATAGGATACTCCTTAGTTTATATGGTACATCGTAAACGTACCGGTATCACACAATTCATCACTATCGTTATATATTTTGATATCAACAACACAGGTTTTACGGGTTCGACTTAATACCGTACCAATACATGTAATGGTTCCAGATTGAATTCCAGACATATAATTGATATTAGCATTCAATGTCACATAATTTTCACCACGACTGCTCGCGGTATAACCTGCTGTTGAATCTGCCAGACCAAAATAAAGACCACCATGAACATAACCATAATAATTCATAGAAGCTTCGGTGACATGAACGATGCACTTCGCATAATCTTCCTTAACTTCAACACATTCTATCTGATTCACAGACATAAAATCTAATTTTTGATTCATTATAAACTCCTACTAATTTTTAAAACTATGAATGGGTGCCGGAATACGTCCGCCTCGATTAATAAAGGATTCACAGCTAAAAGGATTTACCTTCATGATAGGAGCATAACCCAATAATCCACCAAATTCAACCGTTTCGCCTACCCCTTTTCCATAAGCAGGAATAATACGTACAGCGGTCGTTTTATTATTTATCATACCAATGGCTGCCTCATCACCAATAATACCTGAGATTGTCGTTGCAGGTGTATCTCCTGGGATCGCGACCATATCCAAACCAACAGAACAAACACAAGTCATTGCTTCAAGTTTTTCAAGTGTGAGTGCCCCCTTTTCAACGGCTGATATCATTACATGATCTTCACTAACGGGAATAAACGCTCCACTAAGTCCGCCGACGTACGAGGAAGCCATAACGCCACCCTTCTTCACATTATCATTGAGTAATGCTAATGCAAGCGTGGTTCCGGGCGCACCAGGCTCTTCAAGACCCATCTCTTGGAAAATTTCGCCAATACTGTCACCAATAGCTGGTGTAGGGGCTAACGAAAGATCGATAATACCAAAAGGATAACCGAGTCGTCTTGATGCCTCTTGAGCAATTAATTGGCCTACTCGTGTTATTTTAAAGGCGGTCTTTTTAATGGTCTCACAGAGTGTCTCAAAGTCTTGTCCATGTGCAGACTCAAGTGCACATTTTACGACTCCAGGACCGCTTACGCCCACATTAATAACTGTATCAGCTTCACCGACTCCGTGATATGCTCCTGCCATAAAAGGATTGTCCTCGACTGAATTACAGAATACAACAAGTTTCGCACATCCGATCGACTCACGCTCACCGGTAAGCTTCGCACAATCAAGAATTGTCTGACCAAGTTGTTTAACCACGTCCATATTGATACCACTTCTGCTTGTACCAACATTGACACTCGCACAGACGCGATCTGTTACCGCCAAGGCCTCTGGAATGCTTTGAATTAACACTTCATCCGCGGGCGTACACCCTTTTTGAACAAGTGCACTAAAACCACCAATAAAATCAACACCGACTTCTTTTGCCGCTTTATCAAGGATTTTCGCTGTTGATACAAAAGATGTCGCATTACATCCTGAAGCCGCAATCGCTATGGGTGTTATGGAAATCCGTTTATTAACAACTGGAATTCCGTATTCATGAGCAATCTCATCACCAATACGAACTAAGTCTTTAGCGCGTGATGTAATTTTATTATAAATTTTTTCATTGAAACGATCCAAATCAGAATCAGCGCAATCCAAAAGACTGATGCCCATGGTGATGGTACGAACATCTAAATTTTGATTGGCAATCATTGCTTGTGTTTCTTGAATTTCAAATTGATTAAGCATGGAACCTCCTAAATTCGATGCATCGAGGAAAAAATATCCTCGCGTTGCATTGTAATAACAACACCAAGTGTGTTTGCGACTGTTTGAAGTTGAAGCGAGACTTCATCAAAAGGGTTTAAACATTGTGATAAATCCACAATCATAAGCATATTAAAATATGCATCCACAATGGTTTGATTAATATCCAAAACATTAATATTTTCTTGTGCTAAATAATTGCATACACCTGAGATAATCCCAACGTTATCTTTACCTACTACTGTAATAATTGCTTTCATAATTCACCTCTCGGAATAATAATATCACATCCAAAATGTATTGTGGACGTCCAAACGGCTAATTCGTGTATAAAGCGTATTATTTAAGTAAAAAAAAGCTTTCTCGTAGAAGAAAGCTTAATTGAAAGGTTTAAAGTGCGTTATTTATTGAGGTTTTAGATGTTACTTTGAGTGCAATCCAAACTGCAAGAAGTCCTGCAGTAAGTTTTCCAATCATTAACGGAAGGATTAACTGTGGTTGGAAATTAGCGGTGAATGCGAGATGGTCACCAATAACAAATGCACCACAAACTGAAAATGCTGTAATGGCAATCATTTCACGATCACTCATAGTATCATCAATCATTGCAAATGCTGCGATGACATTTGCAGAACTCGCAAGGATACCGGTCGCAATTTTTCGAGAGATACCTAATTTGTCAGAAAGATTTTCAATGGGTTTTTTAAGTTTCGTTTCAATTAAATAGACCATTGGTAATGCTCCACTTAACATTAAACCAATATACCCTGCAACTTCGAGGGCACGCTCAATATCGATACTGTCCGCAATAATGGGATCAAGAATATAACCACCCAATAAATTGGTAAAGATATGTGTGAAATGTTCGAGAATACTGATTGTAAGAATGACTTTTGTAAAAATCTCAATAAATTTTGAAAAATACTGAAATCCTTTAATCATAAGTTCTGATTTTTTCCAAAGACCTATTGCCATCAAGAGGCAAATGATGATCAGTGGAAGCAAATTTTTAACCAGAATCATCAGTGTCATGTTTAAAAGGATTTGGGGTGCATTGGGATCTGATGATACGATAGTGCGAACCATTGGATTAAATATCATGATAAGAACATTGGTGATGAATACACCTATTGGTATGGTAATAAACCCAATCATTGTACCAATTGAGAGTTGACGGTGGTATTTAACATCAATGATTTTTGTGGCAATGGGAATACTAAATACAATGGTTGCACCTGCCATATAACCAACGGTCATTGAAATAATCCAGGCTTCGTGGGTTTGTGCTAAAGCCGCTGCAAGTTGATACCCACCCATATCGACAGCGAGTAAAGATGTTGCTGCCATTGCAGCATCAGCACCAAAAACGGTAAACAGTGGTGCAATAAATTTAGAAATAAAGATATTGAGGATGGGCAATGCTGCCATAATTCCAGCAATTGGTATAAAAAGACCTCCAATTGCTTCAATTCCTGCAGTAAATTGTTGACCCAATTCGGATTCACTATCTTTAATTGAATAGAAACATCCAATGACAGCACAGGCCATGATGATGTAGATTACAATATCACTAATGATTTTCATAGGTTCCCTCATAGAGCGCTAAGGCTTTGTTTCCATAAGATTTTGAGTTATTATACCAGATTGTAAGATATTCACCTACCGCTGCGCCATTCGATTCTTGGAAAATGGCCCAAACAAACCAATAGTATGATGCAATCGCAATATATGCGATAAAATGACGTTGCATTAAAGGATCCATCGGTGCTTTGTTATAAAGATTGAGGACTTTCATTGCTTCCTCATAAGTGTAGTCGGAGCATGCAATAAAGGTACCAATATCAACCCCTGGATCATCAACGCCTGCATATTCCCAATCAATTAGGTATAATGAATTACCTGAAAATAGGATATTAGGGTCGTAGAAATCACAATGACATAGACGCAATGGAACCTTATCGTTATCAGCATATGCTTTAACGGATTCAACCATCTCGAATAATGCATCAAAATCATCGAAGGCGTTGCGATCTTCGATTGAGAGTTTTTCAATAAAGTCACATGATTTTTTCCATATATTAAATTCGAATTCACCTTCAAGTTGTTGGTCATGCATGTCTTTAATCATTTCGAGTGCTTGTTTTACTTCATCCCATTGATGATAATCAAGTTTTCGTGCTTGTTCAATAAAAAATGAGAGTTTCCAGCCCTTTTCGGGATCCATATAAATATATGAATCATCAAATCCTAATTCTTTTGCTTTATGCTGTGCAAAAAACTCTGATTTACGATTGATGTATTCATCGGTTCCAACACCTGGATGACGGTAGATATAGGATTTTCCATCATATTCAAATTTGAGCGATAGATTGGTGAGACCATCTTTAATCGGTACAATCCCGGTAATATCTGAAACGTTACAGTGAAGGACAGATATAATATTATTGAAAATTTCACTATCTTTTATATCTAAATAGGAAGCATCAAAAGTTTGCAGTTCTTCCAGTGAATCAAACTCTTTTATAATATCTGGGGAGTATACTTCCGCATACATTTCGAATTGATTCATATGTTCAACATATACTTTTTCCCAAAGTTTTGCTTTTGTTTCTTCTTTTGGATACTCTTGTTTAAGAAGTTCACTAAAATCGTGTGAGAACGTTCGATCAAAGAAAACGTGACCGACCATACAGTAATAAGAACCGGATCCGATTCCAATTTTAGTAATGAGCCCTTCATCGGTAAAATCCGCATAATATTCCCCCGTTTCATGGGATGCATGCACTTGAACGGGATATGTTGTTTTATATTCATATTGATTGAATACATTTTCTACGAAGTAGTTATCGGATGAACAAATGTATGTATTTTTCAATTGATCCAATACGAGCATTAATGTGGATGTGTTATTGTAACGATAATAATCATCATTCACTACAAATTTAACTTGATACTTATCCTCTAAGTAATAAAATTGTTCTTTCATATAACCCAGTACAATTGTAATATCAGTAATTCCTCGTTCATGTAATTGACGAATTTGTCTTTCAATCAGGACTTCACCGTGAACTTTTAAAAGTCCTTTAGGACGCTCATATGAGAGTGGTGCAAAGCGTGATGACATACCCGCAGCCATAATGATGGCATTGTCAACACGGTAAGATTCCATTGCTTGGGATCCCTTTGCCGTCACCTTTCCATCTTGGTCAAGGTAGTTCATCGTTTCAAGGGATTCCTGTGTCATTTTCATTGCTTCATTGAACATTTCTGGTGAGTGTTCAATGCCTGATAAACACTCACGTAATAATTTAAATTGATAGATATTCATGAAATTCTCCTTTTAGTAATTTTATCATCTATGTTCAATAAAGACAATATTATAAAGAAAATGAACATAATAAAAAACAGCATGATTCGATGCTGTTTTGGTTATTTTTATACTATTTTTTGCGCTTAAAAAGTTCTACCAATTCACCCGGATTTTCGGAGGAAAGAATCGAACCCATCATGATAAAAATTACAAGTACGAATTGCTTAAAATGAAAGGTCTGATCAACCATAAACTGAAAGAAAAATGCCCATGCTGGATAACTGATATTTAAACCCATTGCTTTACTTGGACCGATTAATGAAATGGATTTATAGTAGAACGAATAGGAAATTGAACCAATAATACCACTGATTACAACCATCAAAAATATTGGGTTCATTACGCTGATGTTTTGAAGCTGATGATATCCGATTATCGGCATAATAACTAGTCCATAAGTTATAAAAGATACAAACTGACGAATTGTTAGCGCAATATGTGATGGGACGTCTTGTTTGAGTGCTGTACTAATTATTACAGCTTCACTCCCCCATCCAATAACACAAATACTGATGAAGACAAGACCGAGTTTTAAGTTTGAAATTCCCATGCTCCCTGTAAAACCCATCAGGATAATAGCGGTGATTGCGATAAATAAACCCAAAATGGTTCGCTTGTTCGGTTTCTCTTTTAGGATAATAAAACTCAAGAGTGCTCCAAAGAGCGGATAGATTGCTGAAATACTTGCTGAGATTGCGGGTCCAAGATGGTTAATGGATAAAATATATGCACCCATTCCTAGAGGTCCACCTAGAAGGGCCGCGATTGCAATCACCAGCCCTGATTTTGAGCATAAAACCTTAATGAAATCTTTCAATTGATTTTGAAAAATCAGCAGCATCAGTAAAAAGATAAATGACGCTCCATCATGGATAAAGGTCGATATAAGGGGTGCGTTAGACCCAAATGCGATAAACATTGCCGAAGCGAGAACAACACCAATCATTACAGTATCAAGTCCCCAGAATAGTCCTGAGAATAGACCTGTAACTGTTCCTTTATGATGCATTTCGATGATCCTTTAATACTACCTCATGATTTGAAACACGTTCTGACTCTGGCGGTAACTGCATATAGTCTCCGTAGTTTAATGTAAGAATTTCATCATATTCCGTTGGAATTAAAAATTGATGATTTTCAAAGACACCTGCAGTCACGGAGTCTAAGATCGCATTACGAATGAAAGTTGCCTGATAGATTGCGTCATTAAAATTGAATACCAACATATTTGCATACTCCGTTTTATCATTATTGTATTTTTCAATCCAAACCTGACGTTTTTTATAGAGCGTTGGGAGTAAGAAATTAACACGATAAAAGATTCGATTTAAGTGATAGAATGTGCTTTTAATTAAACGTTTTTTCCCTAAATCTTCATCAGTTACAAATGTATATACAAATAGTGAGATCAATTTATTGTAGAAACTAACTTTTTTCTTTTGCTCGTTACGAAGTTCTAAATCATCTGGAATATTATCATAAGGAAAGATATCAATCCAGACACCATGATTAATATTGAGATAGTCTGTAGATTTCTCTACAAGTTCGACTTTGTTACTTCGAATTTTGCTAAAAGCATGATAGTGATCTTTTTCAGTTTTAAATGATTGGTAAAAAAAATCTTGATTCAATTCTTCAGCTACAACCTGTTCAAATCGGTTGAATTCACTGCGGGACATATTTACATCGATATCATCATCCCATGGAATAAAGCCTTGGTGACGAATCGCCCCCAGTAATGTTCCAGATGACAACGAATAGATTATGTTATGTTTTTTACAGATCCGATCAAATTCAATGAGAATATTCAACTCTTCTTGCTGTAGTTTGTTCATTTAGTCCTCCATAGCTAACGCTAAGCGTGCATATTTATGTGCGTAATGGTATTGATCTAATGCATAACTTCCAAACGATTCACCCCTTGCTTGTTTAAATTGAGCCCAAAGTGCCCATAAGTATCCTGACAAACTCACATACATATATAAGATTTTCGTTTCTTGTTTTGTAGGTTTTCGTTCAAGATAGATTTCTATTAATTCTAAAATTCGTGTTTCTTGATGACCAGAGTAGATTGCATGCATGGCAATATCTAAAATAGGATCACTCATACCGGCATATTCCCAGTCTAAAAGCCTTAAGGAACCATCATACAGTTTCACGAAATTTGACTCAACAGGATCAATATGACATAAAACTTTCGGACGATCAAGTTGTTTCAAATACTCAATTTCTTCTTCAATCAGTTTTGAAACTTCATTGATATCATCAAATAAAATTGCGTTTGAATCTTTACATAACATCATATAATAAGCAATGCGTTCTTCAAGATCGAACGTATGATCCACGGATATACCACTTGTATGTAACGTTCGCAATATTTTAAATGCTTGGGGAATATCGTCGTGATTGATTGATTCACAATGCTCATAGTAACGTGAAATTTTATACCCATTATGTGGGTTTATATAATAAAGTTTATCTGATATTTTTAAAGGATTTATCGTCTGATATACTTCTGCTTCTTGGCGACGGTTAATGAGTTGCTCAGTTCCTTTTCCAGGGGCCCTAAACACGTATGACTTATTGTTGACTCTAAATATAAATGAATCATTGGTCATCCCCTTTTTCATGGATTCAATACCACTGATGTCTTGGGAAGAAACACCAAAAACATCACAAATAATTGTAATCATTTCATTTTTAGTTTCAGTTAAGTACGATGTATCATAAACACGCAATTCCTCGATGCTTTCAAATTCAAAGATGGAATCCCTTTTGACCTCATTTGAAAAGATTTGAATCTTGTTAATTCGATCAAGCCAACAGTTCTCCCAGTAATATTGTTCTTTTCCTGCAATTTTAATATCATGATTCACAGCCTCGATGATTTCTTTTGACGTCTTGGCATCAAAGAACGTTGGTCCATAGAGGCCTACAACATCCTTACCGCCAATTTCCATATCTGTAATGAGACCGTTAGGAGCTGTGTGTACCGTCCATTCATCCGTTTCCCCTTCGAAATACGTCGTAGCGTACCATGACTTATATTCATACTTATGAAACATATTCTCTGTAATATAAATGTCTGAGGGCATGATTAAGGTGTTTTTCATAACATCTTGTGCATGATATAGGGTTGAAATATTATTGAATCGATGATAATCGGGATTATGAATCAGTTCAACACCATACTTTAAAACAAGATATTCAAATTTTTCTTTGAGATAGCCAACGGCGACATATATTTTTTTTATTCCAACTTCTTGAAGTTGCTTGATTAAGCGTTCAACCATACGCTCACCGTGAACTTCCATGAGACCTTTGGGAGTATCATAGGTATAAGGTACAAACCGTGAACCAAATCCTGCTGCCATGATAATGGCATTATCGACTTCATATTCTTCAAGGAATCGAAGTCCCTCTTGAGTAATCTTGAAATTATTTACATATCCTCGATTGATGCAATCATTTAAGAGTGAATTAACCTTCCCTAAGGAAAAATTTGTGTGTTTACTTAATTCACGCTGTGATGAAATTTCTTGCTCAAGTAACGTTCTGAGTATATAAAATTTCGAAAACATTAAAAACCTCCGTTCAAATTTGCTACCACATTGTAACATTTGAACAGAGGTTTATCAATTACCTTTGGTATAACTTAAGAGTGTTTGCGACAAAAGTATGTGAATCATGTATCAAGTCGTCAAACGCATCAAAAGATACGGTTTGATTTGATTCCAGCGTCTCCACAATCGCATCCAAATCACCTTGTTTGACAATAGTCATAAAAGGATGATCAGCAACCTCTTTATTCCCACCCGTATCGTAAGCGATAACCGGTGTTTGGCAACATAAGGCTTCAATATTTGTAGTTGGATAATTATCCTCGTAAGTTGGGTTTATAAAACGATAAGAGAGCGTGTAATATGCGGCCAGTTGCTTAGCACTATCGGTTCTTAAAACACCATCAATTGAAGCGGGTAATGCCTTCTTTTGCTCCTCTGTTAAACCAATCAGGACAATTTTGTAATCCTCAGAAATCATCGTACTCAATTTAATGAAATCATTTAAACCTTTCCGTTGTTCCCAAATGCTTGCTACACCCAGTAATACGCGTTTTCCTTCGTATTTTTGGCTTAATTCTTGATCATAAGTCGGTTTGAATAGGTCTGTATTAATACCGTTATGAATCACTTCACATGGATATTGCGAAAGAAAACTTTTTGAGAGTAAGTTCTTAAGCCAATATGAAGGCGTAATTAACGTTAAATTATCAAGTCCGCTAAATGCATTCTTTTTCCATAAGAAATTCTTTTTTTGACGTTTGAAAAGCAATGCCTCTGGATAATCGCGTGTTGAATTGCATTCGACACATCCCTCATCCCACATTTTACATCCATGAAAGTCAAAATATGCACTACTACCACTTATTGGCCAACAATCATGGAATGTCCAATAAATCTTCCCTTTATAGGATTTAAGCGCTTCAAATAACATTTCAACATTTAAGTAATAGCCGTGAAGGTTATGCAAGTGAATTACATCGGGTTGGTAGGATTCAATTTTTTGAATCAGTTTTTGAGTCGCACGGTTTGAATGAAGACCGTGACGGTTAAAGAGTCGAGTCATAAGAACATGGTTATATGTAGAGCGTTTATCGCCAATATAAAAAGTGTCTGTTTTGTCCTTGGCATCATGACGTCCAAAACTGATTAAAACCTCATGACCTTCTTTTTTTAATCCATTTGCGAGATCGCGTACAATTTTACCAGTACTGCCATAATCACATACCGAATTAATAAATAGAACCTTCATTATTTGCTCCAAACAGTACGATTGATGTAGTCAACATATGAAATGATTATGCGTAATACCTTTTCGGATACATTTGGCATACTGTAATCCGCAACATGGCGCAACGTATTGGGTTCTTGCGTTTCTAATACCGCTAACCCTTGTAGAATACGTTCTTTTTCAAGACCTACCATCATGACCGATGCTTCTTCCATTGCTTCTGGACGTTCGTGTGCTTCACGTAGATTAAGCGCTTTAAATCTCAGAATTGAAGACTCTTCACTAATTGTACCACTATCACTGAGTGTCGCTTTCGATTCCATTTGAAGTTTAACATAATCGTTAAATCCCATTGGTTTCATGATTTTTACAAGCGGATGGAAGGATACACCCTTCGCATCAATCATATTTTTTGTTCGAGGATGTGTGCTCACAATGATTGGCATCTGATATTTTTCAGCAATCGCATTGAGACTATCAACAAGATTTAAGAAATTCTTCTCTGAGTTAATATTCTCATCACGATGAGCGGAAACGACAAAATATTCACCTTTCGTGAGATTAAGTGTTTCTAGAATGTTACTTGCAGCAATATCATCATGACGCGATTGGATTACCTCAAACATTGGGCTTCCAGTTTTAATGACGCGATCTGCGGATAAACCTTCACGCAATAAATACTCACGTGCAATATCGCTGTATGTAAGGTTGATATCAGAAATATGATCAACAATTTTACGGTTTGTTTCTTCAGGAACGCGTTGATCAAAACAACGATTTCCAGCTTCCATGTGAAATATTGGAATCTGTTTTCGCTTTGCAGCAATTGCGCAAAGACAACTGTTTGTATCGCCAAGCACTAAAAATGCATCGGGATTCACTTCTTCTAAAACAGGTTCAATATTGATAAGAATATTACCAATGGTCCCCACTGGTTTTCCCGTTGCGGTTTCTAAAAAATAATCTGGTTTTCGAAGCTTAAAATCGTTAAAAAAGACTTCATTTAATTCATAATCGTAGTTTTGACCTGTATGAACCAGCACGTGGTCAATTGCATCACTTGATTCTAAACGATTTATCACAGCGGATAATCGAATTATTTCGGGGCGTGTTCCCACGACAGTCATAACTTTTAGTTTTTTCATCTAAACCTCCAAATAGTGTGTATCGGGTGTTTCGGGATTGAACGGTTCATTCACCCACATCACCGTAATTAAATCCGTAGTACCCGTGTTAATGATATTGTGCGTATATCCAGTAGGTATATCGATAACTTCGAGTTTATCCCCAGATACATGATATTCTATAATTTCTGTTTCAAAGATATCTCTAAATTGGATACACCCTTGACCCGAAACAACAAGAAATTTTTCGTTTTTACTGTGATGCCAATGATTCCCCTTTGTAATTCCGGGTTTCGATATATTAATACTTACCTGACCACGATCAGGAGATTTTAAAAATTCTGTGAAGGATCCACGATCATCACATTTCATATCGAGGAAATAATTAAATTTATCCTTGGGTAGAAAGGCTAAATAAGTACTGTATAGTTTTTTCTCGAATCCATCCTTAAGATTCGGTACAAAAAGGGAATCACGTGACGCTTTAAAAGCATATAATAAGTCAGCAATTTCACCTAAAGTCACATCATAAGATGTTGGAACAGTACAATAGATTTCCTCCACAATGGTAGGCGTTCCATTTATTGCACGTATAAGCTCTAAGACAACATCATCAATATACATAAGATTTAATGAAACATTGGGATCATTAATCTGTATGGGTTCATTTCGTGATATCGCATGACACCATGTTGCAATGACCGTATTGTAATGTGGTCGCGACCATTTTCCAAATAAATTTGAAAAACGATAGATCCAAACAGGTGCTCCGGTTTGTTCCATATGGTTTATCAAAACGGACTCCCCTTCACGTTTGCTTCGCCCATATTCATTATCCAATACTGCTTGAATGCTTGAAGAAACAAGAATGGGCGCTTTATTTTTATTTTTTTCAAGAGCATTACAAAGGTGTTCTGTAAAACCTACATTTCCCTTCTGAAATTCTTCGGGGTCTGTCGGACGATTAATGCCTGCAAGGTGAACGACAACATCTGCTTGAGCACAGTAATCGTCAAGTTCAGAAAGGGTATTATTGCGATCATAAGCAAGGACTTTGTGTCCAAGATGATCTAATGTCGCAATCAGATTTTTTCCAACAAAACCTGATGCACCGGTAACCAGAATTTTCATCTACATCATACCCTTTAGCTCATCTTTAATTTCATAAAGATCGACTAACTTAGCCTTAATTTCTTCTACATTTAGGCGATATGTATTATGAGAGTTATATTCTTGTTCTTCATGAATTTCCTCGCCTTCCATGAAATATTTATCGTAGTTGAGATCGCGTTGATCCATCGGTACACGATAATAATCTGTAAGGTCTTCAGCTTTTTCAAATTCTTCTTTTGTTAGAAGGGTTTCATAGAGTTTTTCTCCATGACGTGTACCAATGATACGTGTTCCTTTTTGATATCCTGTGAGTTCGACAATCGCTTGGGTTAAATCTTCGATTGTACTTGCAGGTGATTTTTGTACAAAGAGATCGCCCGGTTCGCCATGTTCAAAGGCAAATAATACCAATTCGACTGCTTCGTCAAGACTCATCAAGAAACGGGTCATGTGGGGATTTGTGATGGTTAATTCTTTACCCATACGAATTTGTTCTAAGAATAATGGAATTACAGATCCGCGTGAAGCCATGACATTTCCATATCGCGTTCCACAGATAACGGTATTGGTTTCTTTCGCAATCCGAGCCTTCGCAACAAATGTTTTTTCCATCATCGCTTTTGAAATTCCCATAGCATTAATTGGATATGCTGCTTTATCTGTTGAAAGACATACAACACGTTCTACGCCACAGTCAATAGCAGTTTCTAATACATTATCGGTTCCAATAACGTTTGTTTTAACGGCTTCAATTGGGAAAAACTCGCATGAAGGAACTTGCTTAAGCGCAGCTGCATGGAAGATGTAGTCAACACCACGAACTGCATGAATCAAGGATTCTTTCTGACGAACATCTCCAATATAGAACTTTAAGCGATCATCATTGAAAAACTTACGCATATCATCTTGTTTTTTCTCATCGCGCGATAAAATGCGGATTTCCTTAATTTCTTCTTTTAAGAGTCGACGTACTACGGCATTTCCAAATGAACCGGTACCGCCTGTAATGAGTAATACTTTATTTTCAAACATAATTTTTACGCTCCCATGTGTTTTATAATTATTTCGTATGCATGTGCAACAGTATAATGATTCATTAAATAATCATGTCCGTTTGCACCCATTTTTTTTCTTAAATCTTGATTTGATACAAGCGTGTCAATTGCTTGATACCATGCATCAACATCAGTACTTTCAATTCCGAATCCATACTCATTTGACATTGCAATGGTTCCAATATCTGTAGCAGTGTCTGTTGCACAAACAACGGGCTTTGAAGCCTCAAGATAGGTTAAAAGGCGTTGTGGGTAATTAGGAATTGTAAAACGATGATCTAAGAAAATTAAACCAACATCACATTGACTTACAAGACTATTATATACCCTACTTTCAAGTTGCCCTAGGAAAAGTGTATTGGATATATTTTTTTCTTTAATAAATGAGGTAATAAGATCTTCTTTAGCACCCGATCCTGCAATTAAGAAAACAATACGTTCATCATTTTTAATACGATCAATACACTCAATGACAAATGGGATTGCTTGCGGAGCTCCTAAATTACCTCCGTACAAAAGAATTGTTTGATCATCTCGAATCGCATAGGCTTCACGGATAGAAATGCTGTCATGTGCCGTATTGTTTTCATTAATATCCAAAGCATTTGGTAAAATTTCAAGCCGCCCAATTGTAGAAGGATGGTGAATTTCCATGTATTTTAGGTTTGCGGGTGACATGGTACCAATTACATCAAACATTCTATAGAGCGCCTTTTCTTTATGAGCGAAGAAACGATGAATAAGTCCGTTCGCTTTCATAAAACCAAGGTCAACTGCATTTTGTGGAAATATATCCTTAAGCATGAGATAGCATAATGCATTGGGATTTTTTGATTTAAGATAGTTAACTGTTTTGAGTAACGTAATAGGTGGCGTCGAATAGAGAATTAAGTCAAACGATTCATGACCTAAATGCTTCTTAAGTGCGCTTCTAAATTGTGAATCAATTCTAAGCGTTGCGATACCTTTATCGATTAGGTTACTATTTTTCGTTAAATTTCCTGTTTTAATACCAAGATAGTGCATGCCAAATTGTTCATAATACTCGGTTTCTTGGTCTAAACGTTTTTCACGGGCATAAGCAATGGTAACATCATGACCTTTTTTTTGGAACTCAGAAAGCAAATCAAAGTAAATACTGTGACGATGCATCCCTGAATTGGTAGAACTCAAATAAAGTACTTTCATAGGACCTCCTTAATATTGCCACAATAAAGAACCATCTTTATTGTAAAGGCGTTGACGACAATACGTATCTACAGTGATCACACCATCGGGTGCAATTCGATAAAAATCGTTACTTAAAACGGGGACAATCGGCTCAAACGACTCATTAACATAAAGAAAGAAATGATAATCGATGTACTCCAAATCAAGAATTTTATAGGCATAAGGTTTATCAAATTCCACATATTTTACGCTGATAATTTCATCTCTATAAGGGAACATATTAAGAATGCTTTCCGGTAAATTCTCAACATCATAAGATTTTACTTCAAGTGGTTGTGTAGTAATTTCTTGACGTTCGGAAGCGTCATTTGTTAATGCTGACTGAATCCGTTCTTCAGTCACCTCAGCGCCGGTTAAATCGAGATATTCAGTCGATTTAAAAGCTTGTTTTAAGTCATCATTAGGTGTATATGCAACAAGTGATCCATAGACTGTGGGTTTTCGTTTAAAGCTTGGTTCAACAATCCATGTGCGATCAGTCCCTAAGATTCCATAAAGCTCTGACTCATGATCCCACATTGCATAATAAGATAAATCCTCACGATAATTCGATGAAATCGGTAATGAAACCTGTGCATCTAAAAGTTCATCACGTTCGTCATTACAATCACGTCGAATAGTGAGATAAGCAAAGCGATTATCATAATCATCATAATTTGGACGATTGAAAATGGTATTAAAACGTAAGAGTTTGTTTGTTCCTCGATAATTAGATTGATGCATATAAGCATTGATATCTTTGTAAAGAAATAACCCCGTGAAGCATGCAAGTCCTGTATAAATGAAGCCATTCAAAATCCGGGAGTCTTTCAAGAAATAGTAATCGAGAATGTATTTAAACACAACAATGCAGAGGATAAAGGTATAAATCGTCGTACGACCAGCAATTAATTCGGAAAATTTGAGGCAGAAATAGACACCGAAGCCCAGCAATGTCGCATCCACAAGATATTTTTTAAATACGGTATCTGTGATTTTATCGTAGTGATAAAGAATTATTGCGGAAAAACCAATGCGGACGATCCCAGCGAAATTTAATACCTGTGTTTTCGCATCAATGTATCCCATTATTTTCTTCGAACCGGGAATAAATGGAAGATGCGCTAAAACACGTTGCCATGGAATAAATGCAAAGAGGAACGAGATACCTAAAAGAATAAGAAGATTTTTCTTATTCCATTGAACATTACGTGCTAAATAAATTACTGGAATATAGAACAATACGGATATATGGAATAATGCAAGCACAGCGATTAATAACAGCGATTGCTTCTTCGACAAATGCTTCTGTGGATTAAAAAAGTAATACGATGCGACGGCCATAACAAGTCCTTGTCGTATTGCACTCAAATTCCAAACAAAGAAAAACATCCCAATAAAGAGTATTAAGGACACAAGTGACGCATCTGTTGTATCATCGATCCATTTTACAAAAAAAACAAGTGTAACTGCACCAAAGAATCCAATAAAAAATTGGAATGGAAGTCCGATAGATTTAAAGATAAAAATAAAAATTCGGAACCCGAGTTCAATGTTGCTTTGGTGGTCTAACATTTTTCCAAATGTTGAAACATTTTGAAGATTATAGAGATATTCATAGGAAAAATAATCCGTTCCTACCCCTACTCTAAAAATAACAATAATGAAAAGCGGAACTGTTGCCAAATAAAATTTTTGCTTGTTTGTCAATCTAGGTAAAAAACTGACAATAAAAGGAAAAATCAGTGCGAAATAGTACATAATTACCTCCAATAAAATAATATAAAATAATAAGTCTTAAAGATACATTCTCTAAGACTTATTCGAGCTTAAAATCCTTCAGTACTGTCTTTTTTAAATATCACGACGACGGTGCGTAGAATTAATTTAAAATCAGTCCAAATTGAATAGTTTTCAATATACATAAGATCCATAAGAAGTTTATCTTTTGGAGATGTATTGTACTTACCTTCGATTTGAGCAAGACCTGTTAAGCCCGCTTTCACCTTGAGACGGTAAGCAAATTCCGGTAAAACTTTTTGATACGAATCGACATTTTCAAGCATTTCAGGACGCGGTCCGACAATGCTCATTTCCCCTTTTAATATATTAATAAGTTGTGGAAGTTCATCCATTCGAATTTTTCGAAGTACTTTCCCAACAGACGTAATCCGATCGTCGTGTTCTGTAGCTGAATAATTTTCAACGTTTTCTTTCATCGTACGGAATTTATAAACATCAAAAATACGGCCATCGATTGTTGCTCTTTTTTGTTTAAAAAGAATGGTACCCCCGTCATTAAGTTTGATTGCAATTGCCGCAATAATCCAGATTGGTGACGAGACTATCGCTCCGATTACCGCAACAAAAATATCTAAAATACGTTTCAATACCCGTTGTTCAAAGGATAAGCCTTGTATGTTAACTTCAACCATCGCCTTATCATCCACAACCATCGAAAATCCTGAAAGCTCCACAATATCTGAAATTGATGGCGCAAACATAAAATTCAATTGATGTTTATAGCATAGATCAACGAGACGTTTCCGCTCACTTACAGGTGTTTCTAAGATCACAACGTAATCAACATTGAAAAGCATCGCTTCTAAATTTGGATCATCAACATTAATACACCCCAAAATATCATACTGAAGCTTAAAACGTTCCAAATAGTGATTAACCTTCGGTAAACTTTCCTGATCGTTTTTATCATAGACTATAATCGTTCGTGATGGCTTATACATTTTAAAATAGATGTAGTTACCTAAATAAGCGAAGACCACAATGCCTACAATTTGAATAATCATGGTATAAAAAAGTAAATCCAATTGTTCAATTTTAAAAGATTGATTGTTGTTTGGATTTGTATTCATAACCATTAATTGAAAAAACGTTGCTAAATCTGTCAAGATAATCGCAATCGTAGAATTATAGATAATTGGCTTGCTTTTCTTAATACCAATTTCAAAAGGTCCGTAAACCTTAAGCATTAAAATTCCAATCAAGATAAAGGTTGATCCGGTAATGACCGCTGTTCTTGACCAATTTTGTAGCGCAATATTTTCTTTTCCAAAGAGATAAAAGAATACCGCTGCTAAAAACACAAAGATAAATCCCTTTAGAGCCACAATTACTAATGACTTTAGATTTTTACTCATATTTTCTCCTAATTATTAACTACTACCCGTAAAACACAAATTCGTTTTCATATAGAAACATTTTTATATTTTTAGTAATCAAATACGTTATAGATAAAGTGTTTTCACAATAAATTCCATTGAATGGGTTGAATCAAGTTTCAATGGAATAATTTTGTATAAAACACAGTAGATAACCTATTTATCCTTGTCAATTATACCATTTTGACGTGTTAGATTCAATATTGTAGGGCTGTCTTCATTAATTGTTAAGAAAGAATTCAAAAAAACAGAATCAATTTGATTCTGTTTCAGTTGGCCAGGGATTCGGACAAATTTGCCCAAGGATCATGCGTTCGTTTGAGGCTGTTGCCGAAGGAACATTACTTGGTTTTCCTGCTAATGTTTCATTCCCCAATATGGCAAACGCAATGGCTTCTTTCGCATCGCTTGAAAACCCTAAATCTTCTTGAGTACAAACTTGAATCTCTTTTGGTAACATTAAACGAATTTCTTCAAGTAATACTGGATTATAAGCGCCCCCACCGCCAATAATTACTTTATTTATCGTGTGTTTAGGCATAATATATTGTTTATATGCATTTGTAATCGAGTAGGCAGTAAATTTCGTCAAGGTGTAAATTACATCATCTGGATCATAACCTTCTTTATAGAATTCAGAGACCATTCGTTCACCAAACATTTCACGCCCTGTGGATTTGGGCGGTTCGATCTTAAGGTAGGGATGATTTATCAGTGATTGATAGAGTTCGTCGATTAACAAACCTTTGCGGGCATGGGTGCCATTTTCATCGTAGAGTTCTTGATAATAATGAGCCGTAGCCGCATTCATCATCATATTACCCGGACCTGTATCAAAGGCAAAGACATCATCGAGATGTGCATTTGCTGGAATTACGGTAACGTTTCCAATTCCACCAATATTTTGAAGCAAGACGGTCTGTGTTTTTTCACGATAAATTAAAAACTCAGGATATGGAACCAGTGGGGCTCCGTCCCCTCCAGCCACAATATCCATGACTCTAAAATTAAAAACAACTGGCACTTTATGATGAAAAGCAATCATTGATGGATCCCCAATTTGTAGCGTTGATTTCAAAAAATGATTCTGTGGGATTGGAAGGTGGTAAAGTGTTTGACCATGAGACGCTACAAAGTCTAATGAACCTTTAAAGTTACTCTCACTTAACACCTTCATTGTAGCTTCGTTATAGAGCACTCCCAATTCAAAATTAAGTGAACAAATTTCATCAATTCGTGATGTCTCAGGAACACTGGCATCTAAAATACGTTGACGTAATTGTTCCGGTATTTCAAGGGATACAAAATGGATTAATTTGCATGTAGTATCAAAACCAGAACCTTGAATTTTAACTAAAGCTGCATCAATGCCATCAAGTGATGTCCCCGACATCAGACCAACCGCATATTTAGTTTCCATATTTTTCACGCTACTTATTTTCTAGAGCACGTGCAATATGACCTTGATTTTGATTTAAAAGTTGCACAGCATCTTCAACCTCAAGGTTACAAAGTTCCATAACAATTGCGACTTTAACACTCTGGTCGCTTAAATCTAACAAGTCTGTTGCACGGTCATAAGTACAACCGGTCGCATTCATAATAATACTACGCGCACGCTCAATAAGTTTTGCATTGGTTGCTTTTACATCGACCATAAGATTACCGTAGACCTTGCCCAGTTTAATCATCGCTCCGGTTGAAATCATGTTTAATACCATTTTAGTTGCAGAACCAGATTTCATGCGTGTAGAACCCGTAATGACTTCTTGACCAACTACCACTTCAATGGGATGATCTGCATATGCAGCGAGTGTACTTTCTGAAACGCATGCAACAGAAATGGTTTGTGCCCCAAGGTCTTTAGCGTATTTAAGTCCGCCGATACAATAGGGCGTACGTCCTGACGCACCGATTGCACATAAGATATCATTTTTTGAAAAATTAAGGGCTTTTAGATCTTCAACACCACGCATTTCATCATCTTCAGCCGCTTCAACTGGATGCCTTAATGCAGTATCTCCACCAGCAATAATACCAACCACAGATTCCTCACCAACACCAAAAGTTGGAAGACATTCTGATGCATCAAGAACACCAAGACGACCGGATGTACCTGCACCCATATAGACAAGGCGTCCACCTTGAGCAATAGCCTCATAGGTTGCATCTATTGCAGCTGCAATTTCGTGAGTCTGTTCACCCACTGCATCAATGACACGTTGATCTTCATTGTTAATCAAAGCTACCATCTCAACGGTATCGAGTCGATCGATATTTTTAGTATTTGGATTTTGAAGTTCAGTTCCAATTTTTGATAAATCGATTTTCATATATCTGTCCTCATTTCATTGTATATCTATTATACCTTCTTTGAAATGATATTTCAATTTATTTCACTAATGCTTGAAATAAATTTAAATATTCCGGATTGACTTGATCGTATCCCGTGTATTTACGATCTTACGACGTGTTTCTTCAATATTATTTTTGGCGACGCCTAAGTAAAGTAAATCCGAAATTGCGAGCATCGAAAAACGTGAAGCTATTGATCCCAAACGCACTTCTGACTCCTCTTTCGGTATATTAATGACGAAATCGGAATTCTTTGCAAGCTCATTACGACCGACTTGAGTAATTGCAATCGTTGTCGCACCTTTTTCTTGTGCAAGTTTTTGAGCCATAATAATTTCACGGGTTTGACCTGAATACGATAATGCAATCGTGACATCATTTTCAGTTATATGAGTTAATGACGACATTTCTAAATGGAAATCATCAAAATACACAACATCCGCATCAATCCGCACAAATTTGTGATAAAGGTCTTGACATACAATCCCTGAACCACCAATACCCAATAAATAGATACGACGTGCATTGCTAATTGCCGCAATCGCTTCATCCAACACTTCTAAATTTAAGAGTTTGTAAGTATTATCAAATGTTCGGTGATTGCTATAGTGTGATTTTCGTACCATTGTTTCAATCGTATCTTCTTCTTTAATGAGTTTATCGAATGATTGTTCTTCTTCACTATGATCTCGAGCAAGCTCTACTTTTAGGTGAGTAAATCCGTTATACCCTATTTTTTTGGAAAAACGAACGATGGCAGCCGCTGACGAATTAATTTCTTTCGCAAAATGCTGAGACGAAAAATTAACGACCTCATTTTTATTTTCGAGTATATACTCAGCGATGCGCTTTTCTGTATCAGTATAAGTGTGCATATTCTCTTTTATCCTATAAATACAACTCATCTAAAATCCTCCTATGATATTTTAATTATCCTGTTCTTGTTTAACCAACGATTGATCATACTTTCTAAAAAACGGGAAATAAACTGCTGTCGTAATCACAATTAAGAGTAATGATAAGACAAGTGATCGTACATCACCAAGGGTTGAAATAAATAAACCTAATGGCATTGGTATCACCCATGGCGCAACAATACTTGGGATTGTTACAAAACCCAACTTCATTGACCAATACGCAACAGAACCGGTGATTATGGGTGCCACGAAAAACGGTATTCTGAAGTATTGATTTTCAACGATCGGTGTTCCAAAAATAATATTTTCGTTAATATTGAATATATTTGAAACAACACTGTCGCTTCCAAGTTGCTTAAGATGACGACTTTTCGCAAAGATTAGGTTAACGGTTAAACCTAAAGTACAACCCGAACCACCGATCCAAACACACCATCCTAAGAACGCTTCAGTTCCGATATACACCGGTAAATCCCCTGAAACAATCATAAAGCCATTCACAAGCATCATATGGAACCAAAAAGGTCGCATTAATGTTCCAATAACACCGACACCATGAATCCCTAAAATCCAAAACATACAAATAATCATGATGAGTGAAAGCATTACAATAAATCCACTCAAAACATTGGTTATACTTATAATAACATTAGCTAGGCCTAGAAAGAAATGGTTAAAAACAAATATAAAAATAAAAAGACATAGCATGAGGACGAACGTTGGCCATAATCGATTATAGTAATCGGTAACTGCTTGGGGAACATGTTTCCCTTTAACCTTAAATTGATCCAGTCGATTAATAAAATATGATATCACTACCACAACAATCATCGTAACGATTGGAAAAGCTGTTACGTAGCCCTTTGGAACCAAAACAATCCCAGGTAATAGAGATAAAAATACAGCACTCATTCGAAAACTTACATCAATGTCTGCATTGAGGGTTTCACTCGCAATAAGATAAGCCAATGAAACAGCGAGCATAATGCAATACAATTGGTAGAACAAGACCGCCTGGGTACGAATTGAATCAGTAATTCCCCCAATCTGATCAAACTGATAAAAGATAAATATACAAACACCTAAAATTATATTGATATAAGCCATTTTATTAATTGCATTTTTAACTGCATTTAAGGAACGACTTCCCTGTACCAATGTAACGAACTTTTCTAAAAACATAATCAACTTCCTCTTCTAATTACTCATAATACCAATAATATTTTAAAAAAGAAGGATTGAATCCTTCTTAGTCAATGCGTACAAATTTAATTTTAGTATAACGATCAATGGAACATACAAGATCAACATAGTCTGGATGTATAAATCCGATTACATTTGTTCGAGCATCCATTGGAAATGCTTTCTTACAAATTTGCATTTCACCACTGTAACGTCCAGATAATTCGTTTTCGATGGTAATGGCTCCACGAACCCGTGCGCCATTATCCATTACAGGAATTCCCGGAATCCGTGGTGTTAACATACGAATAACATGTTCCGATAAATCCTTACGAATTTCAAACGTTTTATCATACATTGAAGGTGCATGCTTACTAAAAAATGCAGGTATATGCATGATTGAGTCTTTCATATACGATTCAATATAAAATAATGTTTCAAGGTGTGCTTTACTATCACCAATTAAAATATCTGTGATACCACAATCATGCATGAGCTCTACAGCTGCAAGATATGGATTACATTGACGGTGTTTCTCAACCGTTGGTAAGCCTTCGTAAAGTGGGAATCGTTTTAGCGCATCCCCTGGAACAAATGCCATAATTTTAATTTTATGTCGAATAAACACTTCATTAATTTTTTTAAAATAGTCTAATGAAAGTCCCGTCTCTGTTTTAGGATAAAAGTTATGTAAAACAGAAATGTTATTAAAATCGACACCCGCTTCCAAAGCATCGAGAATATACGGTTCATTTACAACACTTGCATTTAACATTAAGTCAAAATCTTTTTGAAGTGCTTTAACGATTTCAAAATCATCAAATCCGTAATCCAAACGCAATGACGTAAATCCAAGTTCTTTTAATGCTTGATAGTCATTGGCCTTAATGCCTAATTTCTCAAACGTTGCGGGTGAGATATCAGGTACCAATTCAAGACCCAATCGTTTTACTTCTGCTAAGAATTTTGGCATTTCTTGATCCAGTTTCGACAAATCTTCTTCTGGGATATGGAGTGAAGTAAATAAATACTTCACTCCAATGGCAGCAGCAGCTTCCAAATACCCATAATCTAAATCTTTAAAATAACTCGAAATACCTAACATAATTTAATTTTCTTTCGCTTCTTCTACAGCAGCCATTTCAGCAAGGTCATTTTTCTCCATTGCTTTAACAAATGGATAGAAGCAGAGGAACATAAATACCCATCCAACAAGGACGAATACGGTTGCAGGAATACTTCCAGCTGTCGCTAAATAAGTTTTAATTGGTGCAGGTGTAATCCAAGAAATCATTAATGCCGGTACAGGAATCACACCAAGCGTTGTTAGAATAATTGCAGCAAGTGCAAGTACTAAGTAGCTTAAGATAAATGGAATCATCATCAGTGGATTCAACATAATTGGTAATCCAAAGATAAGTGGTTCCCCGATATTGAATAACGATGCTGCTAAAGCAAGTTTACCCAGACCGCTTAAACGTGGCGATTTAGACATAATTAAGCAAAGTGATAATGGGAACAATCCTGTCCAAATATAGTTATCCATAAATACGGATGTATAAGTATGTGGTAAATTTGCAAGACTTCCGGTAGCTTCAAATGCGGCAAGGTTTAATTGTGACATTTGACCCCAGAATGTTCCACCAACTGAGTTTACAATGTTTGAACCATGAATACCAACAGCCCATAAGATTCGGTTTAAAAGTGTTGCGATCATCACAACGATTGGTGAATCACCAACAGCTACTAATGGTTTGAACACACCAGCAATTAATTCTGGAATGTTTAATTGGAAAACATGACCGAGTAACCACCAGAATAAAATGACAAAGAAACTTGGAATTAGAGCGATAAATGATTGAGATACCATTGGTGGAACCCCTTCAGGCATTTTAATAACAAGTTTTTTATTAACAACGAAACGATAGATTTCAACAGTAATAATTGCCACAATCAGTGCAGCAAATACTCCAAGAGCTCCCATATACGTTGATGGAACCCCCGTAAACTTACCTTCAACACCATCAACCATTGTTGTAACAGTTTGTGCAGGATTTAAAAGTAAGAATGATGCAACCGCAAGAATCATTGGTTGAACAATATCATGATTTTCTCCGCGTTGTTTGTTGTAGTACTCTACTAAACCATAAGATGTCGTGATAACAGTATATAAAGCAATAAATCCAGTACCGACTCCAGAAGCTGCCGCAATAACCCAGCGATTATCTCCTAAAAAATCAGTCCATGCTTTAACTGGGAATGATGCAACAAGTAAAAATACAGAACCAATAACTAATAAAGACATGATTCCAAGTCCAGTACGTTGCATTACTTGAACGTATTTCAATTGAGAAAATTTAATTAATGGTGGGGCAATCTTCTCTTCTATAAATTGTGTTAACTTCTCCATATTAACTCCCTTTCTTGCACTTGTTAGTGCTTACATATGAATAGTAACCGATTTCAAAATATATTTCAACCTTTCTTTGTAATTATTGGAATATTATTTCAATATATTCGTTTTTTATTGTAATCGGTTCCATATTTTGCTAATATGATTTTGTAGAAAGAGGTATAAATTATGAATACAATTATTATTAATAGTCCTATTATGCAAAAGCAAATTCAAAAAATTGTTGAAGGAATGACAGATCCTAAATGTACATTTATTAAGAAAGATGGAATCAAGCTCTACTTTGAAACGGATATGGAAGACAAAGATGAAGCTTGCAAACGCATTAAAGCTGAAATTAAAAAGGATCCAATGGCGGGTGCAATTATGTTCACCGTTAAAGCAGATGAATACATTTAAATAAAAAGAAAAGAAAACGTTCACGGATGCAGTGAACGTTTTTTTATACAAGATATCATGTTTTAATATTACCCGTCTATGTTGTGATCGGGGTATGTACTGACCATTTGTGTCTTAGAAATGCGTTCATAAAACATTCGATAATTCCTATGAAACATCGTTGATAGAACATGTATCATCATAAAAATCCAATAACCCATAATAATTAAAAGATAGAGCACTGAAGTGAGCGTATCGATGTATGGATTTGATGTCGAGAGCCCTTTAACGAGCAAACCACTTAGATCGCCAAATCGTATCATAAAGACATATACAAGAAGGCAACGCATCAAAATACCTTTAACCCTGGATTGTGATTCATCTACTTCAATTCGAATTTGCACGATAGACATTCCTAAGGTTGACCCTTGATGTGAAAGAGGCCATACAAAAAAGAAAAACATAAATCCCATAAAATGAGTCACGGACTCAAATGCTGGATATTGAGGAACCCCCGGCATTACCGCACGCATTCCAAGTGTAAAGATTGAAATCGCAAGCGTCATGATGACGCTATCTATTAGATATGCAATAAGACGTCTCACATACGTTACCGTTACAGATTTTTCCGCAGATTCGAGATCTAAAGCCTCGCGTGTAGGAAAGAAATAGGTCATTGCGGGTGCAATTGCATAACCTATTAATCCACCCATACTGTTTAAAATCAAATCATCAACATCAAACAATCGATAAGGTCCTGGATAAATCCCATAGAGACCAGTAATTTGTGTAAGTTCAAAAAACAGCGACAAGCTAAAACTTAAAATCAATGTTTTTTTCAAGTCACACTTAAAGTAATAACGAAGGTAAATCCCAAAGGGTAGTGTCATCACAATATTAAATACAGGTTGTGTGAACACCCCTTCGCGCAATCCGACAACAAGTGATCTTGGATCTGAGAAACGCATGGATGTTTCACGGATAAAGTCTGAAACAAACGTAAATGGAATGAGTTGAATCATCTCACGCCAATGTGTATGAACATGTTCACGCTCAGGTAACGGTAAAATCACAAGGTAAAATGCACAGAGCAAATAGAATATAAAACTGTAAACTACAAACGCACGCCACTTCGATACCGACCCATGTTTATGATAGTCATACATTAAATATGGAACTAGAATTGCGAATGCAATGAATGGAAAACTGATTAAAGCAGTTCGTATTGGATAGAGATAGGTTTGCATCATCATTTAACCTTTCAAATTTATTTGCGTTCTAAATATTCTTCGTAGGTTCCAAGATAATCAACGAGAGTACCATCTTCTTTAAATTCCATAATGCGTGTTGCCGTTGTTTCAATAATTTGATGATCATGTGAGGCAAGAAGAATTGTTCCTGGAAATTTAATAAGTGCATTATTAAGTGCGGTGATTGACTCCATATCAAGGTGGTTTGTTGGTTCATCAAGAATCAACACATTTTTACCCATGATCATCATTTTAGACATCATACAACGTACTTTTTCACCACCGGATAAAACATTAAGTTTTTTTAATGCGTCATCCCCCGCAAAAATCATTCGACCTAAAAAGCCGCGAACATAGGTCTCGTCTTTTTCGTCAGAAAATTCCATCAACCAATCAACAATTCGTGCGTCATTTTCAAAATCTTCATCAAAGTTTTTATTAAAATAACCATAATCAACGCTTGAACCCCAATGAACTGATCCTGCATCCGGTTGAACACGTTCCGTAATAATATCAAAAAAACGTGATTTTGTGATTTCTTGATCACCCACAAAGGCTACCTTTTCACCATTTCCAATGGTGAAACTTAAATTTGTGAAAAGTTGTTTTCCTTCAAGGCTCGCACTTAGATCACTTACTTCCAATACGGAACTACCAAGATTACGTTTTGGTTTAAATTCAATAAATGGATAGCGACGTTTTGAAGGTACCATTTCATCGAGTTTAATTTTTGAGAGTGCTTGTTTACGTGATGTTGCTTGTTTTGATTTCGAAGCATTGGCACTGAAGCGGTCAATAAAATCTTGAAGTTCTTTAATTTTTTCTTCTTTTTTCTTATTTGCGTCTTTCATTTGACGAAGCATTAATTGACTGGATTCATACCAGAAGTCATAATTCCCAACAAATAATTGAATTTTACCAAAATCAATATCAGCAATATGTGTACACGTTTTATTTAAAAAGTGACGGTCATGTGATACAAGAATAACGGTACTTTCAAAATTAATTAAAAATTCTTCAAGCCATTGAATTGCTTCAAGGTCAAGGTGGTTGGTAGGCTCATCAAGTAAAAGAATATCGGGATTACCAAAAATTGCTTGAGCTAATAAGACCTTAACTTTGTCCGAACCTGGGAGTTGTTCCATCTTGGCTTCATGGTATTGACGATCAACACCTAAACCATTTAAAAGTGTAAAGACCTCTGCTTCCGCATTCCAACCATCCATATCCGCAAATTGTTCTTCCAATTCTCCTGCGCGAATACCATCCGCTTCCGAGAAATCTTCCTTTGCGTAAATAACCTCTTTTTCTTTCATAATTTCATAAAGTTTTTCATTCCCCATGATAACTGTCTCTAAAACCGTATAATCATCAAATGCAAAGTGATCTTGCTTTAGAAATGAAAGACGTTTGCCACTTGGAATGGAGATGTGACCGCTTGTGGGTTCAAGTTCTCCCGATAAGAGTTTAAGGAAGGTTGATTTCCCTGCACCATTGGCTCCGATTACACCATAACAATTCCCTTCAGTAAATGTTATTGATACCTCTTCGAATAATGCCTTGCCATCAAACATTAACGATAAATTATTTGTACTAATCACTGATATTCTCCTTTAAATTCATTCAAACTCCTATTATAGAGTAAATTTATAAATAAACAATAAAAACAAGACAGATTTGTCTTGGTTTTTACGTTACTTATCTGCATACTAGTATAGCAAATTTTTGTGAATTTAGTACTCAAATGATATTAAAGCCATTATAGCCATGACACATTGCCGGTAGTGATGTCATAAAATGCACTGATAACTTTTACATCATGGCGTTGAATCGATGAATTTTCCGCAATTTTAAGAGCTGTTTTTCGTGCGTGATTTGCTGAAGAAATGTCAATCCCTTCTTGCACTACATGCGCCTGAATCTGATCAACAATCGTTTTCAAATTCCCTTTTAAGGACAGTTGATGATAAGCAGCATTAATTGCGCCACATTGACTGTGCCCTAAAACAACAACCAAAGGTGTTTTAAGATTTTCAACCGCATATTCAATGCTTCCTAACACCGAAGCATCCGTAACATTCCCAGCATTTTGAATTAAAAACAAATCTCCCAACTTACAATCAAAAATAATATCAGGGGATACCCGTGAATCCGAACAACTTAGGATAATTGCATAAGGATTTTGTCCCTCCCCTAAGTCTTGCATGTCATGTTGTGAATGATGTGAATTTTTAACGGTTTGGTGGGTAAACCGAACATTACCATCCTTTAATAAATGAAGTGAATTTTCCCATTGATGCTTCATAAACGATTCTCCTCTTGCAATCTTTTAAATTAAACGATTTTCTGTGTTTTATTATAAAGTGAATCCACATCGAAACAAACGACTGTCATGAAACCTTCACAAAATGTCATTAAGAATTCTTCTCGTGTATTTAAGGTAAGAGTGCTATGATATTAAAAGAATGGAGCTGAATTATGAAAGCAGAAATTATTTGTGTAGGAACGGAATTGTTGTTAGGGGATGTTGTGAATACAAATGCGACATACATCGCGCAACAACTTGCAAGCAATGGAATCTTTTGTTATCACCAAAGTGTTGTTGGCGATAATCCAAACCGTCTGGAAGAGACGTTTAAAGAGGCGTTGAAACGAAGCGAACTCATTATTTTCACTGGAGGATTGGGTCCGACTTATGATGACTTAACCAAAGAAGTGATTGCAGAGGTCTTAGAACGCCCCCTTACCCTTCATCAACCTTCAATGAACAAACTTGAAGCATATTTTAAAACCACCGGCAGATCAATGACCGAAAATAATATCAAGCAAGCAATGATTCCACAAGGTGCCCATGTTTTTGAAAATTTATGCGGTACAGCTCCTGGAGTTTGCATTGAAACTAAGAATCATACCGTGATAATGTTGCCCGGTCCACCCCGTGAAATGACGATGATGTTTGAAACATCTGTGAACGATTATCTAAGCCAAAAGACTAACTTAGTACTTGTATCTCATAAACTCTATTTATTTGGAATTGGGGAATCAAAAGTTGAATCGATTTTAAAAGATAAAATGATCGATTATCAAAACCCTACCATCGCCCCCTATGTAGCGGATGGTAGTGTGATGTTGCGTGTTACAGCCAGTGGCAAAACCTACCAAGAAGCAGATGCACTCATTAAACCAGTTCTTGAAGAAATAAAAGACTTATTCTACGATTTTTATTACAGTACTGATATTCCCGCTTTGGAATCGGTGATCGTTCCCTTACTTGCAAGTAAAAATATGACGGTTGCAACTGCAGAAAGTTGTACCGGTGGGTTAATCAGTTCTCGAATAACGCGTGTATCCGGGAGCTCCCAAGTATTTAATTTAGGTGTGACAACATACTCAAATGAACAAAAACATAAAATTTTAAACATACCTCAAGCGTATTTTGAAACCGTGGGTGCTGTTTCACCTGAAGTGGCAGCGCAAATGGCCACAAACGTTCGATTATTGGCTGAATCGGATCTTGGAGTTGGGATAACCGGCATCGCTGGACCAACAGGCGGTTCTGATGAAAAACCTGTTGGTTTGGTTTATGTGGCTATAGCCACTGCGGAACGTGTATCTGTTAAAAGATTACAATTAGGACGAAATCATGCGAATGAGCGCATTCATATTCAAGAAATGGCAACGAACCATGCTTTGAAATTGATTTTAGACGAAGTTAAAAACAAATAAAAAAAACGATGTAGCTAAACGACAAAAGGCTACATCGTTTTCATGTCGAAATATATTCAAGGAGAAGTGCGAATATATTTTTCGGTCCAATGTATCGGGCATACATTTCCCCCCAGACCGTTCGACAAAGATAATAATAAGATCTAATTCTTAATATCACCTTAACTAAAACTTAAATCGATTTAAGGTTCCGAGACCACAATTCAAAATTCATAAACAACACCTTCATTCAACAGAAAAATTCAAATCAAAGCGAAAGATATCCATTAATCAATAAAACAGTGTATAATCCTTATTATAGTGCATGAGCGGGGGATCAATATTATGAATAAAAAGAATCTCATAACCTACTTTCTATTAATATCGGTGTGTATTGGTTTGTTTATGTATTCATCTTTAAATCCATTTATGAAACACACACGTTTTTATAAATGCGGTAATGAATTGGAATCTCAACTCATTTTAACGCATACTGGATCTTACGTTATTCTCAATCAAGATGGAACCTTTTATAAAGATAATTATCATCGCACATTTTTAAGATCGTTTCGTTTAACAGACCATAAAGATGTACGGATTGCCTCTTTAAATAAATCCATTCGATTTAAATCGCGAAGTCATGGAGATATGGTCTGTCAACAGAACTACCTCAATGATGAACTCAAAAGCACTGACCGTATGGCACAATTAATTCGGGATCATCACAATCACTTGATTGAATTGAGTGACCTTATTAAGAATAAGACGAATAATACCAGTCCTTTAATTACCTATAATACGATAGACTACCAAATAACTTTATTTGAAAAAAACTTTGACCATATTCTCGGTAATTAAGTTAATTTCACTTAAAATCCATCTTCACGCTATAAACTAAAATTCTAGAAATTGGGGTCTGTTATGAATAAATTATCACGCCTTGAGATTCTCTCTCTCGGTATTACTGTTTTTTCCATGTTTTTTGGAGCGGGAAACCTTATTTTCCCATCCATGATCGGTTACCAATCGGGATACAACCTTCCGATATCGATTTTTTTCTTTTCTTTGTCCGCAGTGTTTTTAACCTTTTTAGGAATCTGTGCAGTTGCGAAAGCAGAAGGATTTTATCCAATCGGATCAAAGGTTCATCCTTACTTCGCTACAGCTTTTACAGTTGTCATCTATATATCAATAGGCCCCGGCTTAGCGATTCCGCGTGCGGGTACAATGCCTTTTGAAATCGCAATAAAACCGATGTTGGCTGAGTCGCATTTAGGAATTGGTATGTTTGTTTATACGCTTGTATTCTTTGGTCTAGCCGGTTGGTTATCAATGAAACCAAGTAAATTGGTGGATCGCATGGGAAAAGTTCTAACACCGATTCTTTTGAGTCTTTTAGTGCTTACTTCGATTTTAATTTTTTCAAATCATACGCAAATTATCCTCCCACCGCAAGATCCTTATCGTCTCCATCCTGCAACCGCGGCCTTTGTCGACGGATATATGACGATGGATGCGATTGGATCGCTTACCGTTGGGCTTGTCCTTTCGATGATTATTCGTGATTTCGGGGTTACAGACAAAAAAGTTATTCGCAAAACAACATATCGTGTTGGAGCAATTGCCGCAGTTTTATTATTTCTTGTATACATCCTTTTAGCGCTTTTAGGCTCTCATATCGCACCAAGTTTACCCAATGCCACAAACGGTGCGGAAGTACTCATTGCGGTGTCATATGCCGCCTATGGCACTTATGGACCCATTGTACTTGGGATTATCTTTACCCTTGCATGCTTAACAACCTGTGTCGGTCTCATTACCTCATGCAGTAAATATTTCTCAGAGCTACTCAAAATTCTCAATTATGAAAAATTTGTCGTTTTACTTTCGAGTATAAGTTTAGTAATTGGAAACTTCGGACTCAATCAAATATTAGCCATCAGTTCACCAATACTGAGTGCAATCTATCCAATTGCGATTACATTGATACTCCTTACATTGATTGGGAACATCCCGGATATAACCTTTAAAATTACAACCCTTGTTGTCGGAAGTATAAGCGTTATGTCAAGCATTAACCATGCTCAGAATACATTCTTTAAAATTGTAAGTGAACTTCCTTTACATCAACTTAAATTATCATGGGTAATTCCTGGAATTATCATTGCAATTGTCACGACGCTTTATGCAAACCTCACTCAAATTGAGGCGTAAAAAAAACGACCGAAGTCGTTTTTTTTATTTGCCGATCTTTTCTTTGATCCATGCAAAGAATCCTTTATGTTCTTTGACTGTTTCTTCAATTACTTTTGTTTCTTTCTCTTTTTTTATGGCTTCAGTTCTCATAATCATTTTCGAACTTCCTTCCATATCGGAGCCAAGACCACTTATTGTTGTGTTGCTTTCAGCAATTTCAATAAGCCCATCTTTCACATCCAGCACGCGAGTTAAATCATCAAGACTTATTTCATCATGTGACTTAGCTTCAGCGAGACCTTCAGAAACCTTGTTGTTTAATTCCATTGAACCTTCAGCCAGTTTTGAGGATCCTGATTCAAGTTGAGAGCCGGCTACATATGCCTGAGTGGTTCCACTTGCAAGTGCATCGAGACCTTCTTTGACAGAACTTGATCCATCATTAAGTTGGTTCATTCCATTGGATAATTCCGTAGCACCTGAAGCAAGTTTTGATGATCCTTCCAATAAAAGCTTACTTCCTTCAAACGCCTCTTTTGATTTAGCATCAAGAACCATAGCGCCTTCGTTAAGTTTTTTTGCGTTTTCATTCAGTAACATCGAAACATTCTCAAATTGTTCCAAACCGTTGTCCAGTTGGCCAAGACCCGTTAAAACAGCTTTTTGATTTGTATTCACAGTTTCAAGTCCTTGTTTCACGGCTTCACTACCCTCTACAAGTTTTGGAAGTTGTGAGTCGATTTGGCCATAAATTGAATTTACAGCTGCATTCGATTGTTCAAGGGCATGAACCGTTTTAACGAGTGCTTCGTATTCTTGTTGAATTTCTGTACGGTCTTTTTCTTCTGGAATGAGTGCAATTGCCTTTTCAAGTACAGACATTTGATCTTTCAATGATGCAATGGTTTGTGTAGATTGATTAATTTGATTTAATCCCATTGTATTAGCACCTTGAACTCCCGTTACACCGGTGACAACTTGATCAGTGCCTTCGGTAAGTTGTTGTGTTCCTGCATCAATTTGGGCCATACCTGAATTGAGTTTTGAAACTGAACCTTTAACTGGTTTCAATGCTTCAGAAGCCTTAACAAAACCATCACTTAACTGTGTTGCTTTTGACGCATACTGTGTCACACCTTCACTTAAAGCCATGTACCCATGACTTAACTGTGCAGCTTTTTCACCAAACAGCGAGGTATTGTCAGCAAGGGATTGTGCACCAACTGAACTGCGATAGATTCCATCGAAGAAAACACCTGCTCCAGATGAAAGTTCATGCGATCCATCGTTAATCTTACCAACTGCATTTACATAGTCAGTAATACCACTATTTAATTGATTTGAACCCTCCGATAATTGTTGTGTTCCATTAGCAAGTTGGTTGGCAGCATCTTTTAATGTATCAATGCTTCTTGCGATATCGTCAACACGATCGAAATGCTCTAATGCATCTAAATCAGGAATGTTTGAAGTTGCTGTAAAAACAATTGGACTCATTTCGAAATCTACAACATTCGCTTGGACTTCAATATGGTTATCAAGACCAAATAAGTCTTTAGTAATACCTAAATTCTCTTTCATCCCTGGAAGCACTGCAAAGGTTGCGATTTGATTGTTTCCATCTTGAATTAACTTACCTGTATTCACAGTAACATCTTTAAAGACGTCTGATGATAAGTTCATGACCGTTGCAACCAAATAAGGTGCATAACCGTTCTTAGTACCTCCATTTTTTAATTTAATAGTGCGTGGATCGTTATTTTTAATGTCAATTGAAATTTTCAATCGACCACTTTGTCCTAGAATTTCTTCAGGACGAACCGTTTTACCATCCAAGGTATAGTGAATGGTTGTCTCAATTGGTAGAGCTTGTTCAAGATCACCTTGATAATACACATCTTTTTGATCGGTATTCCAAAGTACTGTATTTCCAGCAATTCCCGGTTGATCATCTGTTTTAACATTTACAATATTTTTTAGATTGGATTGATCCGTTACTGTTTTTAGTGCTTTATCTGAATGCAAGTGTACACTCGATACTTTATGGATGACCCGACCATCACTATCTAAATTTACAAATACAGTTTCATCTTTTTTTATGGGTTCATCTGCACTAACTGGTATAACTGCAACCATACTTATCGCAATTGCTCCACTGAGTGCACGGATTGAATTTTTAGTCTTCATTCGTTCTTACATCTCCTTTATTACGTTTGATCCATCCGCGTGTTGTTTTACTAATAATGCCTTCACAGCCAAGTAAAATACCCGGAAGGATAAATAAAATAACCAGCGTAGAAATGATCGCACCGCGTGCAATCATGCCACTTAAACTTGATACCAGTTCCATCTCCGAAATCATAGCGACGCCAACTGTTGAACCGAAAAACGCTAATCCGCTTGTTGTAATTGACTTAGCAGACTCTTTAACAGCGATTTCCATCGCATCATGTTTTTCTAAACCATTTCCACACTCTTCTTTAAATCGCGTAGTAAGCAGTATGGCGTAATCGACTGTAGCACCTAATTGGATAGAACCAATTACAATACCGGCGATAAAAGGTATTGATGATCCCATATAGAATGGAACACTCATGTTTATAAAGATGGCAAGCATAATTGCGGCGATTAGAAGAACCGGAATCGATACGGACATAAAGACAAGGGCAATAATGATAAATACTGCCGCAAAGCTTAGCGTATTAACACGAGCAAAATCTTCGTCCGCAATATCAATGAGGTCTTTCGTTAATACCCCTTCTCCAGCTAATAATGCGTTGTCATCGTAACGTTTCATAATTGAAGAAATTGCTTCAATTTGTTGATTTTCTTCATCCGTAGCGGATTTAAATGAAGAATTAATAATTAAACGTTTGTAATCACCTTTTTCAAAGATTGAAACAACTTTTTCTGGTAAGAATGATTCTGGGATTGTTGGTCCTACATATTTTTGATATGAAATAACATTTTCAATGCCATCTAACGCTTCGATTTCTTTAATCATTCGGGTGATTTCGAAATCAGGAACCGTATTCGGAATAACAGCGAAATGTGTTGTTTGCATATTATAATCATCTTTAAGTTTTGTAAGTGCAACCATGGATGTCATATCTTTAGGTAAAGATTCATCAAGGTTATAGTAAACATCATTATTACTTTGGCCAATGTATGCCGGTACAAAAAGGATTGCACCAATTAATACAAAGGTTTTCGCATGACGTGTTACCAATTTAGACAAATGATCAAATTCTGGTAATATGGTGCGATGGCGCCATTTATGAATCGGACCATCGAAGATAAGAATTAATGAAGGTAAGACTGTCAATACAGATAAAACACCTAAGACAACACCTTTAGCCATTACAAATCCAATATCTTTACCAATGGTTAGATTCATAGCACCGATAGCTAAAAATCCTGCAACGGTTGTTAGCGAACTCCCTACAATTGACGATGCGGTTGAAGCGATTGCAGAACCCATTGCGTGTTCTTTATTTGGATTTTTACGTAATTCTTCTTCATAACGATGCAATAAGAAAATTGAATAATCCAAAGTAACGCCCAATTGAAGTACTGCGGCTAAGGATTTGGTTATATATGATATTTGACCAAATATCACGTTTGTTCCAAAGTTATATGCGATTGCATAGCCTATACTTAATAGAATAATAAAGGGTATAATTGTTGACTCTAACGTCATTGCAAGCACTAAAGTAGCAAGTAGAACTGCAAGTCCCACATAAATGGGTGTTTGAGCATCAGCAAGCTCCTTCGTGTCTTTAAGTAATGCCGACATCCCACTCAGAAATGAATGGTCATCAAGCATTGATCGTATCTCACCAATTGCTTCATGGGTAAGCGGTGCTGCGTTTCCTTCTTCAAACTTAACGATCAGTAATGTTGAGTTTTCACGGAATAACAAAGATTGAACATCTTCCGGTAGCATTGTTGAGGGAACTGATGTATCTACGAGATCGTCAACCCAAATAACATCTTCAACACCCTTAACCATTTTAATTTTTTCTTTGGTCTTTACGACATCTTTGTTTGTCATATTTTCTATGACTAACATTCCTGTAGAAGCACCACCAAATTCTCGGTCTAATATTTCTTGACCTTTAACCGACTCAGAATCTTTGGGAAGATAAGTTAAAATATCATAATTTATCTTCGTAGAAACTGTGCCGTAAAGCGATGGGATCAATAACAAGGTCGCAATGATTAAAATTATTTTGCGATGTTTTGCAATTGCATCTCCAAACGCTTGGGTAAAACCTTTCTTCACGAAATCATCTCCTAATAATACGTTTTATGGTATCAAACAGGAAAGGTTTCATGGTTTCTAAACTTGAAGGTTCCTCAAGAATGATTGTATTATACGCAATCGAACCGGTAAGTTCGATTACGATGTAAATCGTATGATCGATTTCCGCATCGGATATCCCTACATCTTTTAGGCCTTTCGTAAACATATAATAGATTAGGTTAATCTCTTCATAGTCTTCTTTTGCTCTTTTAAGAACCCCCCATGATAAATTCTTATGAATAAGCTTAAGCAGTAAACGATCTTTTTCTAAAAAATCAAGAATCACGTTTATAAAGAAGATTACTTCATCTTCAAAATGTTCAAATACATTTAAGTGTGTTTCATTCACTGCATAGACTAAGACATCGGAGCTTTTTTTAAAGATAATGCGATCTAAAATATCATACTTATCTTTGAAATAAAGATAAAACGTTCCTTTGCCAACACCTGCATGCTTTGCAATATCGCTGATTGATGTTTCATTAATACCATGACTTGTAAATAAATCATACGCTGCGTTATACAACTTGTTTTCTTTAAGTAACTTGTTTTTCTCAAGTTTAGATACCATATTTCCCTCCTTCGATACAAACTGACCATTGGTCATTATGTCAGCCGTTTTCTAGTTTAACACCAAACTGACCATTGGTCAACTTATTTAATTTGATTGTATCGTTTTTATTTTCTCTCAATCTATTATCGCATTATTCGCGCAATAAAAAAACACGGTTTCCCGTGTTAACATGCTGTGTAAGGCAAAAGTTGATCAAGAATAACTAAGTGATCTTTAGAAACCATGATCTCGCATTGTTTATTTTCAGAATTGATTTGTGCAAGCAAGTCACGTGTCTGACCTGAAGGTGCAATAATATCGCCCTTGCTGTTTACGGTCACCATCTTAATAAAATGTGATTGACCGGACTTTAAAGCTTCAGCAATGGCACTCACGCCTGAATTGCAACCTGCCTGAGTTACACTTTGTACTGATATTCCGGTAAATACGGTTCCATCTTTTGATAGCATTGCAGTAGACTCACCATCTAATGATGCGTTGTCGGAAAGCGCTACACATCTTGAATTTTGTAGTGCGATTTCAATTAATTCACTGTATTTCATACTTATCTCTCCTATTTCTTCGTAATTCTATCACAACAATTACACAATTAAAAGTGTTTTTGTTAAAATAAATATACATTTTAAAATCCATGAGTTTGTCAATTATTTTAAACGTTTTATTAAGTATACATTAAAATAATTCGTTTTCAATTCCTTACTAAAAACTCCAAAAATTTTATGAATTTTCTATTTTTTTTTAAAAATAACCCTACAAACTAAAAAAAATCTTTACATTCACCCCGAAATATTTTATATTTGACAAGAAAAAAGGAGAAATACAATGAAGAAACCTTACGAAGATTTTGGATGTAAACTCTTCACAAAAGATGTGATGAGTGAATATTTACCACGTCCTGTTTTTGAACGCTGGCTGAGTGCAATCCAATATAAAGAGAAAATGGATATGGCAAATGCCGAAGCCATTGCTCATGCGATGAAAGTCTGGGCATTGGAGCATGGGGCAACTCATTATTCGCATTGGTTTCATCCCATGACCGGATCGAGCGCTGAGAAACATGATGCCTTCATCGAACCGGATCGAAATGGTAAGCCAATTACGCGATTCTCTGGCAAAACATTAATTAAAGGCGAAACAGATGGATCATCGTTTCCAAATGGCGGTTTAAGACAAACATTTGAAGCACGTGGCTATACCTATTGGGATGTAACCTCACCCGCATTTATCCGAGGTCATGTCCTGTTTATCCCTTCAATTTTTATTTCGTATCACGGTGAATCTTTAGATGAGAAAGCCCCTCTTTTAAAATCCATGGAGGCCTTAAGTAAGCAAGCCACACGTATCGTCAATCTCTTAGGTGATAAAAGTGTTACAAGTGTTGATGCCATGATTGGACTTGAACAAGAATATTTTTTGGTCAATGCGAAGCATTTTGAAAAACGCGAAGACTTAATATTTACTGGACGTACACTTTTAGGCGAAAATGCTCCGAAAGGTCAGGATTTAGTGGGACACTACTATGGGAATATTCCTTCAAATGTAGTTCATTATATGGAAGATGTGAATGATGAACTTTGGAAATTAGGTGTCTATAGTAAAGTAGAACATAATGAAGTTGCTCCAGCTCAATTTGAAATTGTAACCCACTTTGATAAAGCAAACATTGCGCTCGATCAAAACATGATTGTTATGGAAACATTGCAACGTGTTGCCAAAAAGCATCATTTATCTGCACTTTTACATGAAAAACCATTCAAAAATATCAATGGTTCAGGTAAACATAATAACTGGTCGTTGGTAACCAATACCGGGCATAATCTCTTTGAACCTGGAGAGCGTCCTCATGAAAATATTCGTTTCCTTGTATTCGTATGTGCGCTTGTGGAGGCAGTTGACTCGCACGCAGAATTACTACGCTTTGCAGCCTCCTCTGCAGGAAATGATCATCGTCTCGGCGCATCCGAAGCACCACCCGCAATAATTTCACTCTTTGTAGGTTCTGTTCTTGAGGAAATATTTAAGCAATTGGCCACCTCAAAGAAAATTAATATTGAAAAAGAAGTTCAATATTTTACTCCTCTTACAACACTGAGCGCTGTAACGAAAGATTACTCTGATCGTAACCGTACGTCACCTTTCGCATTTACTGGAAATAAGTTTGAGTTTAGAATGCCTGGTTCCTCGATTTGTAGTGCTTTTGTGAATACTGTATTGTGTTCAATTATGGCTGAATCGCTTGAACGTATTGCGAATGACTTAGAACAATTCAAGTATATTCAAGATATTCGTGAACATGCCCTTGGACACTGTCAGCGGATCATTAAGGCTCACCATCGAATTATTTTTGATGGCGATGCTTATCACGATAATTGGAAAGAAGAGGCATTACAACGTGGTTTACCAAATCTTGAGCACTATGTAGATTCTATCGCTTCAATGCTCTATCCCAATACAATTGCGCTATTTAAAAATACGGATGTTCTGAGTGAGCGTGAATTAGAAGCGCGTACCATCATCGTGCAGACACGCTTTATCAAAACCATCAACACCGAAGCAAACACATTACTTAAGATGGTAAAACAAGATATTATGCCTGCAATTGTCACCGCTATTAATCACCTATCAACCTCAGACAGTCAAAGCAGTTATATCAAACGTCAAATCACAAACCTTGAATCAAATCTTGACGCTCTGGATGCGGCCATAATAACACTTGAAGACAAAATACTATTTGTTCATGAAATCACAGATTTAGAAGAAAAGGCATACGCAATGCATCATCAAATTCGACCAGAATTTGAGACAATACGAACCCTTGTTGATCAAATGGAACGTGTCATCGCGAAATCGCATTATCCCTTCCCTACCTACACTCAATTACTGTTTGAACTTTAACAAAAAAAGGTATTCAATTTGAATACCTTTTTCTTATTATGAATTGTACTTATAATGATCCATAAATGCATCTAACGTTTCTCTTTGAGCTTCAATTTGCTTATAAATTCGAGCAATCTCTTCTTCAAAGTCATTCTTAGTTGCAGTAGTTTCAGTAACCTTTGGAGTTGGTGCAAAGTTTGCGATCGGATCAACAACAGGATCTTGAATATTCATATGTTGAATACGAGTCCGTTCTTGCAAGGCATCATGAGATGGGTTTGTAAAATTAACACGTCCCATTAATGCTTCCATTTCTTTTTGCATATTCTGTAGTTTCTGAAAGAGTTGATTGATTTGGGTGTCTTTTTCATCGATAATCCGTTCAAAGTCTTGTCTGGGTTGCCCTTGAAACGTTTGTGTATCTAATCGTTCTTTAAGACGACGCACCTCATCGTTCAATCCTTTACGAACCTGATATTTGTCAATCATTTCTTGCTTAAGTTCTTCTTGCAATTGTGCAATTTCTTGTTTTAAAAGAGCACGTTCTTGATCGAATGTAAAAGATGGAGCATTGTTTACTTCTGCTTCCAAACGATTAATGATCATATCTTTCTTTTGCAGTAATTGATCATATTGTGTACGGATATCTTCTACACGTTGCATAATATTTGGTTGTAATTGAACTTGTTCAAGTTGTTGTGTTAAATTTTGAATTTTTTCTTGCAACAACATTACGGTCTCATCTTTTTCAGATGTCATCAGTTCAAGTTTTTTAGTTAAAAATTCAACTTCATTGGTTAATGTTTCAACTGCCAAATCATCTTGATTGTTCATCGCTTCCACAGCATCATTAAGTTCTTGGATTTTGGCTTCAAGAGTCTTAATTTCCTCTTCTTTCTCATCAAGGACATATTGTGTATGTTCAATTGATTCCTGTTGCTCATCAATAGTACCTTGTTGATCCATGAGTCGGGCTTCAAATGCTTCGCGTTGCGTTTCAAGTGATTCGACCATACGAGCAGCTTCTTGTAGTGCATTATTGCGTTCAAGAATCATATCTTCTTTTTGATCGATTAAAGCCATAAAGTTTTCTTCTTGAGCTTGATACTCTTCTAAAATTTTCATGGTACGCGCAATTTCTGAATCTTTTTCAGCTAGTTTTGTTTCCATAACTAACATTTGCTCACGTAATTCATGGACTTCCGCATTGCTTGTCTCAAGTTCAATTTCTTTTTGTTTTAAAAGACGAACACTTTCTTCAAGTGCACGGTTCTTTTCTTGAAGACTTGCTTCAAGTTGATCAAGATATTGTTCAACTTTGATATTCTCTTCTTCATTTTCTTTCACTTGTTGGGTTAAAACGGATACTTCACCATGTGCACGTTCTAACTGTTCCTGGAGTGATTGATAGTGAGAAGATATTTTATCTAACTCTTCTTGTAATTCTCCACTAACGGCTTTATATTGATTTAATTCAGTTGAAAATTGTTGTTCTTGATGTTTAATATTCTCAGCTAATTCTTCATTTAAACCTTTAATGCGTTTGTACTCTTCTTCAATTTCAATCATTTTCGATTCCGCATCGGTAAATTGTGATTTAAGTAATGCGTTTTCTTGTGAAAGTGACGCTTTTTCAAGCAACATTTCTTTAATTTGAAATTCGAGGTTTCCTTGCATTTGTGAAACATTCTGTTCAATTTGTTCTACATATGCTTCTACACTACCGCGTGTATAGCCTCCGAAAAGTGTCTTTTTGAATTTATTTGATGATTCTTCGAGCTCATCATCTTCATCATCCTCGATGTCATTTGACGCATCAAATGTCGGCATGGCAAAGTCGTTTGATTTTGAATCATCACCAAAACTCATATCAAAAAAATCGTTCATCTTATCCCTCCTTCATAATTAATTCATGGAATGTAATATCACTTAGTGACGTTACAATTTCAGGTGACGCTTCAATTAGATGACGTGCACCCTTTACTTTTCTACCCAGACGCCAAGGTTTTATTATTTCATGGTCAATAATATTAAAGTCTTTATCTAAGTAGATTACGCAAATGTCAAACTTCATAAAACAAGTGTGAACACGAGCACAATGAAGAAATAACATCCCTTGATCTTCATTGATTTCTTTTCTTAACATCAAACCTTTAAAACGTGTTCCAAAGTTTGATGCAATCTCGAGGTTTTTTATCATTAGCGGCCTCCCAATGCTTCAATAATCGTCGGCACAGCAGGACCGAGCAGAATAATAAAGATAACAGGGAAAATAAAGAGCACCATTGGAATCAAAATCTTAACTGGAATTTTCGCAGCACGCTCTTCAACATCTTGACGATGTGAGGTACGAATCATTTGCGATTGACTCATCAATACATTTTGAAGTGAGATCCCAAGTTCGTCCGCTTGAATGATTGCGTTGGTAAAGGCTTTTACCTCTTCAATTTCAGTTCGTTCGGATAGTCGGTTTAGTGCCTCTTTACGAGGTTTCCCCAACATAATTTCACGCTGACATATACGAAACTCATCAATCAACGGTCCTTCAGCTTTGGTTGTAACATGTCCGAGTGCTTGGTCAAAACTCAAACCAGCAACAACCGAAACACTTAAAATATCCATAACTTCAGGCAATTGTCCTTTGATAACTTTTTTACGTTTTGTTATCTTTCCCTCTAGTGAATAACGACGATATACGTATCCACCAGCCATTCCCATCAACATATACATAATTCGAGAAAATCCGCGTTGATGGGATGTAATTGCGAAATAAAGTCCTACCACCCCAAAACCGACAATAATGATTACGTTCATTGCCCGATAATCTTTTGGGTTGGTGGTAATTCCCGCTTTAAGCAAACGATCTGCGAGTTTTAGCTGCGATTCTGCTTTAACCGGTAACATTGTTGATACGGCATGAACCAATTTATCAACAATAGGTTGTAAGAAACGTTCTTGGAACGTTTTATCTAAAATGTCATCAGAACCATGTTTTTGTGTACTTGAATTCTTTGTTTCGTCGAGTCGCTTTTTAATCACAAGTGCTTTACCTGTTAATACACTCATTACGAAATCTACGAAGACATACGCAAAGATTGCTCCCGTAATAGCTTTTATCATGAATTCCTCCTACATCTCAATATTTGTTATTTTTTTGATCATAGCATAACCCATAATTTCAAGGGTTGCACTAACACCGAGCAGTGCATAACCAAACGGCGTGGTAAACACAGGCTCCATATATTCTTTATTAACCATCGAAATTAAGACTAAAACAACAATCGGAAGTCCCGCAATAACTTTTGCAGATGCATCCCCTTGTGCAGTAAGCGCCTTAATATTTTTTTGAATGGTAATACGTTCTCGAATTGCTTCACCGATATTATCCAAAACATCCGCAAGGTTTCCCCCTACTTGACGCTGAATGCTAACGGCGGTGTTCATCAATTTCATTTCTTCAGATTCCATGCGTGTCGAAACTGCGGCAAGTGATTTTTCAATGTTCTCGCCCAATTCAACTTCACGGCAAACTTTTAGAAATTCAGGTCCAATTGGATCTGGTAAATCTTTTGCTATACTTGCAAGAGCTTGTTCAAAGGTAAATCCGGCACGCAAACTGTTTGAGAGAATCAATAAGGCATCCCCTAACTGTTGGCTAAATTTACCGATACGTTGTTTACGTTTCACCTTGATATACATTGGCGGACCTACAAGAGCAGCTACAAATGCAAAGAGCGTCACAATCATTCCTTTATCTAATGCAACACATATAACAACTGAAAACGCAGCGAGACCCAACCACATCTTTAGAAATTCATCAGGTCGTAAGTTAATTCCAGCCATTAAAAGATTATCTTTTAACTTTTCAGGAACTTCAATACTGATGGATTGTTTCTCTTTCTTTTGATCTTTTTTTGATTTTTTTGAATATCCGTATAAACTTTGTTTTTCAATTAAGTCAAGACGGTCTTTCAACATAATGAAGCGATGATAAATCAAATTTAATACAAATTGCAAGACAACAAGCGTAATATAACTAAGGCATGCTGCCATAATGATCCACATTATTTTTGGAACCACTCATCTTTCACAAGGATACCATTCGCTTCTAATGTATCAATGATGTATGGACGAATTCCTGTTGGCATAAATTTACCTTTAACTTTACCAGCAGCATCATAGCCCTCTTGTTTGAAAACAAAGATGTCTTGAAGGGTTACAATTTCTCCCTCCATCCCTGTAACTTCGGTGATCGATACAACTTTACGTGATCCATCACGAAGACGCGTTTGTTGAACAATAATATTAATCGCAGAAGCAATTTGTTCACGAATCGCTTTAATCGGCAAGTCCATTCCCGACATCATAACCATGGTTTCAAGACGTGAAACCATATCACGAGGTGTATTGGCGTGACCTGTCGCTAAAGAACCATCATGACCAGTATTCATCGCTTGTAACATGTCCAAGGCTTCTCCCGAACGAACCTCACCGATAATAATACGGTCAGGACGCATCCGTAAGGAGTTCTTTACCATGTCACGAATCGTTACCGCACCTTTACCTTCAACGTTAGCAGGGCGTGCTTCAAGGGTAATAACATGATTTTGCATCAACTGAATTTCAGCCGCATCTTCAATGGTTACGATACGTTCCGTTTCAGGAATAAAACTGGATAAAACGTTCAATAATGTGGTTTTCCCAGAACCAGTACCTCCAGAAACCACAACATTACAACGTCCCTTAACACAGGCTTCTAGAAATGCAGCCATCCCAAATGATATTGAATTAAAACCAATTAAGTCACTAATTTGAAGTGGTGTCGAATTAAACTTACGAATCGTAATTGTAGGGCCACTTAACGCTACCGGAGGTACAATGGCATTAACACGGGAACCATCCGGTAACCGAGCATCTACCATTGGGTTTGCTTCATCACAACGTCGACCCAAGGGTGAAACAATCCGGTTAATAATTTGAGCTACGTGAGCATCATCTCTAAAGAAGACGTTGGATAACTCAAGACGACCCTTACGTTCAATATAAACGGTATTTGGACCGTTAACCATGATTTCAGAAATATCTTCATCCCGAATCAAAACTTCTAAAGGTCCCAACCCAGTAACATCATCAAATATTTCTTGAATAAGCTGTTCGCGTTTTGCTTTAGTCATGGCTTCTGCACGTTGGGTTAAACATTCTGTAATAATTTCACGAACATCAATGCCTTCTTTATCACCGTGATTATCTTGAATGCGTGCATTATACGCATCAATAGTTTCACGGTGAATAATAGCTTTTAAATCTTTAAATTGGTCAACTTGAGGTTCGGCATCAACTTCAAATACACCAGGCATAAACGCTAGTCCATCACCGGAGCCGCCACCTTCAGTTGCTTTAGCACGTTCTAAGCGTTCTGATAACTTCATTATTTACCACCTTTTTTTCGTTTACCTTTTTTTGCTTTAGCAGGTTTTTCTTTAGGTTTTGGTAAGAATTTCGCAAGCAGTCCAGCAGGTCCCGCTTCTTGTTCATCAGGTGAATCAGATTGATCAATTTCATCCGCCATAACTTGATATGCCTTTGCGACACCCGATAATGGAGAATCAATCGCGATCGGTTTCCCTTGATTCAGTGCATCGATGGATGATTTTAAATCATAAGGAACGGTGTGCCATAATGGGAACTCCAAGACGCGTGAAACATCTTTAGGTTTTACACGACCCGGTTCTTCTTTTGCGACTACCAATTTAATTTTTTCATTACCTGCTAGTGAGGTTACAATCGACAAGCCTTTTTTCGTTCGTCGTAATGTTGGAATATCCATTCCGGTTACATAAATAATTGTTGATGAGAGATCAAAACATGACAAGTTAATGTTGTTAAATCCCATACTTGTATCAATAATCAAGTAATCATAATAGGAACGAAGTGAAGATACGATTTTTTCAATTTGAGAAACTGAAATGTTATCCGCAAATTCAGGACTGTTCGGTGCCGCAAGCACATTCACACCGGAAGGGTGAACAGCCATATATTTTCGGATGGTATCAACGTTTGGACTCGCCTGTTCTTGTAACAATTCTGCAAGGGTGTCTTTGGTCTCGATACGCATTGCTGTAGCGACTTCACCAAATTCTAGATCAAAGTCTAAAATCGCTACTTTTAATTTCTTTTGCGCAAGTTTAACCGCTAAGTTCATGGCAACGGTTGTACGACCAACACCACCCTTTGAACTGAATACTGTAATAACTTTTGATTTCCAGTTATTGGTTGAACTGTTCTCAAGCGCAATCAGTCGAGATGACTCATTACTGTGAATTCCTTTTAATTGCTGTATTAACGTTGAACGATCAATTTGCATTGGCAGGATATAATGAACACCTGTTTGCATTACCTTTTGCATCGTTTCACTTGTATATTCTTGAGTAAGAACTACAGGTACAGATTTAGGACGTAATAAATATATTTGTTGACAAACACGTTGCAGAATACTTTCATGAGAAGAATAAATTAGAACAATATCTGGTTTTGTTTTTGAGATATCATCTAAGACTTTGTTCTCATCGTTTGATTTACCTACGATGCGGATTTCGTCATCTTGTAGCATTGGAAAGAGTCGTTGAGCGACACTATCTTCAGCAAATACTAAAACTTTTAACTCCATCTAATTCTCCTTCTCTATTTCAATAAATCGCCTGTAATAACACCAGGAACTTTATCAACCTTGTCATGATCATGACTTCTTAAGATTGCACGGTTTGTACCTACGGATTCCGAAACCGCCAATTTCAACGCATCTTCTGCTGAAACAGCAAGTGTTACCGTCGTATACATTTTATCCGCTACTTTTTTATCATCAGGTAAGGTTTCTTGATCAATCGCAAGAACTTCCTTATTTTGTAAAAGGAGCACTGCTTTTTTCTCTTTTAAACCAAGTACAGGAATGCGTTCTTTACCATCAACTGCAGTCTCAACTGATCCAGCATACAACTGAGGATAGTTTTTCTTCAAATAATCATATTTTTGAAGTGTATCTTCTGGCAAGTCACTATCTAATACAGTGATAATATCAATTTTATTTCCGACACGGATTAATCCTTGCATCCCATATTGACCCTCAAGTTTAACAGTATAAGCACGCATATTGTCCGTAAGAACAGTACTTAACCCACTTGATCCTTGACCTACAACTTCAACCTTTTCTCCGGTAAACATATCGCCAACAGACATCTTCGTCGTTGTAACTTTTCCTACAACACGTTCCGCATCCGCAAAAGCACCTTCAGGTGCAGCGTCTTTATGAACATTTTTAACTTCTACCATATCTTGAGTAATACGAGTTTGTGCTGTAAGGGGTTTAAGCGCTACAACAACTTGCGTTAAATCTTTCTTCGGTATTTCCTTTTTTAAACCTTGGATTGGGTTCATTAACGCTAAAAGAAATACACCTGCAGCTACAACCACAGAAATTAATTTATTCTTATCCAAAGTAATTCCTCTTTCTTAATATTAATAAACACCATTAATGGTTGGAGTACGACCATCCCAAATCGGTTGTTGATCTGTAAAGTTTTGCCATACAGGTAATTCAACTTTGATTGGGAACTCATCAATTCCAAGGGCTTTTAAAGTTGTCGTTTTATAAACATCACGCAATATAATTGTCCCTGTAAGACTAATCATATAGTTACCATTGGGTGACATACCACGTTGTTCATTCCAAACCAACTCAAATTGACTTGGATCAATACCATTTCTCTTTAAGATTTCATGTGCATTATCCAATGCAATTTGTTGTCCTTGTTGTGAGTGTAACATTTCTTCAGTAATATCCAGTCGCGCTTCACGCACTAAATATGCTACTTCTGTTAATTTATCTTTCTTATTCATTGCTAAAACAACATCTGTTGAAAGCGCAACAAATCCCAATAGAAACATTAAAATAAATGCAAACATTATAAGAATATTTCCATCTTCTTCATTTTTAAAATTTACCATTGCTGATTCTTACCCCCTACTAACTCAATTCTTCTAATTTTATAAAGATTATTTTTTAATTCAACACCATCTTTGAGAAATGGCTTTGAGAAAGGAGTAATCGGGTAGACTTTGTATTTTACATCCGACGCTATTTCCATTGTCGTTGTTTTAAATTTACTGTTCGCACGGTCTTTATCCGTACCATCTGGGACACCATAATTAAATTCACGTTTTCCCGCAAGAACGGCAATCCGACTGTTTTCAATCGTTACACGACTTACATCAATCGGTGCACCCATTTCTTCAATATTTTTTTCATACATATCACGAATATGGGTGTTTGCCCAACCCCCGTCAACAATATAACTTTGGTTACTATGTAATGCATGTTTTTGTTGAGGACCGAGATCCAATTGAATAGCCATTTTACGTAACGAATAGTCAAATTGAACTTTATTGTAAACAACCCAGCTCACATCAATTAAAAAACAAACAATCAATAGAAAAAGTGGCAGCACAATCGCAAATTCTACCATTGCCTGACCTTTTTCTTTTTTTGATTTATTGACCAACTTTGACATTAGCATCACCATCGCCTCCTAAGTACATTAAACCACTGTACGTTTCAGTTAGACGAAGTGTCTCACCCATTACCTGTTTTGTAATATACATTGAGAAAGGAACATCATAAGTAGTTGTTACGGTTACATAACGTATATCAGTTCTGTTTTTATGTCCGATAAAGCCACCATCATTTACACTCCAAATTTTCCGTGTAAAATCACGATGTTCAATATCCGATAAATCAATTTCATATTTTAAGCGTTTAGGGTCAAGTGTACCGTTATTGTTAATAAGTGTTTCAATCGTCTTTTCTTTACTGCTAAATCGGGATTGATCTTTTACACCACCCGTTGCACCACCTTCGTCGTACAATACCGCAACCTTTTGAATTTCACTGGTTAGATATTGCAAATTGACCTTTGCATGCACCGCTTTACCAACGTCCATGATCAAAGCAAGCATAATTATAAGAATAGGAAGGATTAAAGCAAATTCCGTAACACTTTGACCACTTTCACCTTTAAGTTTTTTTATCATATTCACTCCTTAAAGCGACAAATAAAGGGGATGAAAAATCATCCCCTCGGAACTATCCAAGCCGGATAGAGATTATAAACTATTTAAAGTTAAAGTATCACTTGCGCGATACTTTAACAATTTATAAATGCGTGTTAAGACTAAGCGCCTTTACCTGCTTGTAATTCTTTACCTACGTTTTCGAAGATTCCTTTTAGGTTTGTACCTAAAGTTTTCATAACAACGATAACTACTACTGAAACAAGAACTAAGATAAGTCCGTATTCAACCATACCTTGTCCTGATTCTTCATTTAATAACCAGTTTTTCATAATTTTCTCCTCATTTTTCTTCCCTAGTTTATTTTAGGGACTAGATCAGCGACTGTTTCAAACATCGTTTTTACATAACCACTCCCAATGGATTGGAGTACCACTACAGTAACTACCGAAACCAATACAAGAATAAGTCCGTATTCAACCATGCCTTGTCCAGACTCCTCGTCCATAAATTCATTTACGGTTATCATAACTATCTCCTAACATCCTAACAGAACACTGCAAATCAACATACTGATGACTGGGTAATACAGCGCGAATAAAGCACCGCCCATTAATTGTGTACACATGGGGAATGTACTACCGATGTACATCGTTTTAGTATAAAAACCAATAACAATGTAAATTAACAAGCAAAGTACGATACCTATTAGAAATGTTAGAATATTAGGTAATCCCAACATAAATGATAATGCAATTGCAAGCTTTATATCGCCTGCTCCCACACCGAGACTTCCAGAGAATGCTTTTGTCAAGAAGGCTGTAGCAAAGAACAGAATACCTGTTAATAGCATTGCTATAAGTCCAGTTGACAATCCATGAAATCCATTTGATGCAAACTGATAAACAACTCCAATAACAAGGACACTAAGGACCATCTCATTTGGAATTATTCGAATACGTTGATCGATTCGAATACCATAAACTGCTAAGAAAGCAATTATGGAAATAACAGTTGCTTCAAAGAATCCGAATGATGTATATGCAACTAAAGTAGCTGCACCGACATAAATGCCATTCATCAATGCGTCATGCGCATCTTCTGGACGAAAGACCTTATAGATCTTATTGTTACGATTTTGTTTCCAAGCAACTGTATCTTTCACAAATCTTGAAATGTTGTATCCTAGTGTAAAAAATAAAGCTGTTAGAACAATATAAACAATAATATTCACTATAGAATCTCCTCATCACCGACATAGATAGTATATGACGATACGTGCACGCTATCTACCAATATTTTGACGTGAATTTCACAAAATTTTAACCATTTACCCATCTTTGTTGTAGAGTACGCATTATTTGTCATGCTATTTGTAAATAATTGTATTAAATGTGAAAAAAGTAAAAAAGATACCGTAATTTGGTATCTTTTTATATCTTATTTAACTTAATGAGACTTATATTCAACAAGCTCTGATTGAATGTGTAATCTAATTCACCGTCAAGTTCCAAATATTTAACCTTCATTCTTGGATTTGACTGTTGACGTATGTAATCACGTTCTTCTGGCGTGAGATTTGAAATCCCTGTATCCTCAATCCAGTTCTGACAGAAATAAGCATTCTTATAATCTAAATAACGTTCCGTCATCTTGTAACGACCGTTTATGCTTTCAATTTTAAAATTGACCTTGCGCTCATAATCAGAACCACTGTTTCGATCCTTTGCGTCAACACGTCGATAAGACTCATAATAATTTGAATATACAATAATGGCGTAATCGTGATGATTTCGAGTGACGATATACCCCTCTCCATAATCAACCACCGTACCAAATAATTCTTGAAGGAATTTAAGCACGTAAAATGGCATCCGCTCAACACCGAGATGGTTGTAGAAACTTGAGTAGGACATCGGAAGCATTTCTTGCTGCGTTCTCCCAAGGATATTCCAAGATGAAAAGTAAAAATCCCCTAAACTTAGCTGAAGTAAAATAGGCAGGAACAAAAGATTATAGAATGGGTTATCAAAAGAATCGTTCCATCGGTAATCATCGTCTACCGCATAATTAAATGACGCTGCAACAATATGACGTCCTAATCGGTCTGCTGGTAAATTACTTCGAATCGCTTGATTAATCTCACGGATGTCATTAAGAATTTTCGGTAGTAATTGATCACTGCCAAAATCATTATTCGTAAAATTTAAATCGCACGTGTAAAATGCTGGATCAATATTCATTCCTGCAATCATTTCAAGATACTCATGATGAATTTCTCGCGTATCATTATCGAAGCTCCCCAGATACAAACCCCAACGGACTTTTTCTTGGTCAAACTTTTCTTGAAGTACATTTACAAAAGAATGGATGCATTCTTTAAACATTGGTCTTCGTTCATGATCACTTACAGCATCATTGATTGTAGGAAAGTACAATTCATAACCCCATTCACGAAGTTTTGAATTACTAATAATTAATGATGCTTCATCCAATGCCTTTTGCATTCCAACGACTGCGTGACTCATTTCGTTTAAACTCGCTCCTTCTTGCAACAAAGCATTAAAGGTTACGAAATCAAGTCTTAAAACGGGAACAATATCAAATTCCGAAAAAACAGTAAAGATATTGTAGATTTCAAACGAGGAAAAGTCACGAAGTGCTCCAGATTTCGTTTGCAACTTAAATACACCATCTAAGAATGCAAGTTTAATCTTGACTGTTTTAAATTTAAAATGTCCCAACGTTTCACGCAATTCTGCAATACTCAAGAAATCACGATCAACAACACAATCCAAATCCACAACGACTCCCCATGCATTCCGGAAATGACCTTTAATAAAATTTGGATTAATTCGCGCTTCTAACGCCTTAATCGGTTCGTTTTCCAATTGACTGGGTCCTTTCGTCCCCACCTCTAAGAAATAACGCACCTTCGAATCTGCTGCATATGGATACTCTAAAGATGTAATATAATCCGTTGTATACTGTTTTCTAAATTGAGTTGGTGATAAGCCGAAAACTTTTTGGAAATCTCGACCTAATGCTTTGATGTCTAAAAACCCACAATGATTTGAAATCTCTGTCATTGTTAAATCTGTATTGATAAGACAGTCAACAGCGTAATTGATACGATTTACTCTAAAGTACTCACTAACATTAACACCTGTAATCTTCTTAAACATTCTTGATAGATAAGCACCGCTGACATTATATTCATCCGCAAGTCCTTCTAACGTAATTTTTTCATTCTTCGCATCTGCATATTTTTCAGTAATATCAATAACGATTGATTCAATTGAATCTGTTGTCTGAATGGTTCGCTTTTGATTCATTACAAACAGTTTGATGGAATCAACGACTTCTTTAACGGCATGATAGCTATTTTCAAACGTTACTTCACCGGCATCTTTTTGACCGTATAAGTGACGAATGGATTCGATAAGACGCACTTTATTTCTTTGGTCTTTAAGGGTACTATCAATACTTACCTTTTGCGATAAGTTAAAGTGTTCTTCTGCAAACGACGCATCAATTTGTGTTACAAGAATTAGATTATCGCGACTGTTTGCATAAAAGCAATGCGCTCGATTCGGCTCAAGAATATAAACATCACCCTCATTTAGATTTAAATACGAACCCTTAACGCGAAGCCCAATCATGCCCTTAACAACATAAATGACCTCAAACGCCTTGTTCGCCTCAAATTCCTTACCATCGATTTGTTTCAAAAACGTACGGTACGGTAAATTTCTTCTAACAACAACTACTCCATTATTCATAGCAATACCTGCGAGTGAGCAGGATTCTGATTTTTTGATATGTATAGTATTCATGGTATGGTTCTCCCTTGCACATTGTCATCAAAAAGAATCACAATACATCCCTAGAATGCTTGTGATTACCTCTTTCTTTGATAAGCATTACCCATACTTATTCAACTCAAAGATCGTATTTTTGTTTATATCTTTTCTTGATCGAATACAACATGTAAGATTTTAACACATTTCAACAAAATTTCACATAGAATTTGCATATTTGGTATGTTTCTACGCAAAATATGTCTTTTTTGTGCACTTTTCCGTACTATTTCGCAAAATAAAAAGAAGGTTTCCCTTCTTTATGGATTTGTGATGTGTGCTTCTCCAACTTTTCGTGCCGTGGCAATTTTTGACTCAGTAATAAAATAAAAATGATTCCCAGGATGGTCAACTGTCCATCCCATTGTAAAGAAACGGTCATCACCTTCATCTTGATGGGCATTTAAATGCATGGGACCAACCTCATATTTACCGTATGAATAATCTAAGAAAAGCACTTTTTGTTTTAACTCGATTGTTGGGTTATCAGAGTGAAACCCTTCAAAATCATCGCGTTTTAATTTCATATACCCTTCCATCGAAACTGTATTGTGTTCAAAAGTATAGTACTTTCGATTTGCCTTGCCATTTGAAATCATATTCCGCATATTCAAGCGATATGTAATTACATCATTCGCAGATACTTCCAAATAAATACTGGACATCATAAAGAGAACAAGTAAGACGACCGACAACACATTAAACCCTTTACGCTGTAACCAATGTCCCTCTTTTTGATCGACATAGTTGAGTAAATGACGAATAACGCCATAATACAAACAAAAACCGAGAAGTCCACCAAGTGTATTGGTAATTAAATCTGTCACATCAAAATGCCAAAGAATCACACCGAACGCAAGCGTCAACAGTAATTCAAGACATTCAATTAACAACGATATAAAAAATGTAACAAATACCGTATATTTAATATTCCGAAGCCGTTTAAAGAATACGGGTAAAAATACCCCCATCGGAACCATCATCAAAACATTCAACAACGGTTCTTTTAAATTTTTGAGACTCAACCCACTCCGAAACGGCATTAAATTATAATAATCGATAGACGCATTCTCAAGCGAAAAATGAATGGCCGCATTTTGAATTTCTTTTTGATTTAATGGTAGTGGAAATAACGTAAGATCAAGAACCTTACCGAGATATAAAATGAATAAAAGACCGAGTATTTTATTTTTAATTGTGGTTTTACGATATTTCACTAAAAAAAACATCGCAATGAGAATATATACGATGATCCCAGAATTGATCGATACCCCTTGTGTATTCTTAATTATTGGACCTAAATAACGTTCAAACATGTAAAACTCCATTCTATACCCAAATTTTACATGATTCCCTTATTGTTGTCGAGAATTCTGGAGATTAATATGTTTAATTTCATCGATTGGTGATTCTTTAACAAATTTACGTGGTTTTTCTGTTTTAACGATGACATCATCGTGATAAATAATCCGTGTCCGAATTTCCATAATCCCATTTTCTCCAGCTACTGGATGCATCATGTCGATTTTATTTGGATCAATATAAATTGTTTTAAACGGAATTTCGACATACTCAACAACCTCATCGTATGTTACTTTTTTACACATTGCATAAACCGTCATGTCTTTATAAACCCTGATTCTATTTTCGGATATTGCATGATTATCAAAGGACCACCCTTTGAAAAGAACCGCTTGTTCCGCATCAAATAAATGTTTCTTCGGCAATTCAAAAACAGTATTTTTACGAACAACATGGATTGTTTTGGTAAACGCTTGAAATGGCATGGATTCTGATTTTAAAACTACAAACGCATAATTATTTTTAAATACAATAAATGACATTACACAGATACAAACTGAAACTAGAAAAACATACCTTATTCGTTTATTTTGATTCATAAATGCCCCTCTATAACGTATCATAAAACTAAGTTTATTTACGAAAATCGTTATTTAAGACAAAACCATTCCTATTTAGTACAAAAATGAACGCTTAAAAAGATTTATGTTATAATGTTTCAAGATATTTTAGTGAAGGATTGTAAAGTTTAACCTTCATGATGAAAGAAGGTTAATGATGCCCTATCTAGAAATTAAAAACCTAACGCACACTTTTGTGGAGCGTCAGTTGTATAGTAATGCCGAGTTTCTCCTCCATAAGGGAGATCATATTGGTCTTGTAGGATTAAATGGCGCTGGTAAAAGTACTTTAATTAGATTTATGACTGGTGACTTATCGCCAGACTTTGGAACCGTTGTCTGGCAAGATAAAATTGAACTTGCCTTTATGGATCAATATGTTCGTGTTGACCCGAATTTAACCATCCATGGTTACCTATCAACAACCTATAAAGATTTATTTGAACTTGAGGCTCGTATGAATGCATATTACCTCGAATCGATGGAAGATGATGATGCACTTCGTAAAGCTTCAAACATTCAAGAACGTTTATTACAAGCCGATTTTTATACAATCGAAACTGAAATTCAAAAGGTAATTCAAGGGCTTGGATTACACCTTTTGGGCGCGGATACAAAAATTGAACATCTTTCCGGTGGACAACGCGCTAAAGTCATATTAGGAAAATTGTTGCTTTCTGAAGCAGATGTATTGTTACTGGATGAGCCGACCAACTTCTTAGACGTTGACCATATTGAATGGCTTGCGAACTACCTTAACGCATACCCTAAAAGTTTTATTGTTGTTTCACATGATGATTCATTTATAAACCGTGTTGCGAATGTGATTGTTGATATTGATTTTCAAAAGATAACACGCTACAACGGAAACTACGATGCTTTCTTAAAACAGAAAGAACATAATCGAATGGAACAGCTCAGCCTTTATACCAAACAACAAGCTTATATTGACAAAACGGAAGCATTTATTCGTAAAAACAAAGCAGGTGGTAATGCGAAAATGGCACGTGGACGTCAAAAACAATTAAACCGACTCGACCGTGTCCATGCACCCCTTGCTCATGCAAAACAAAACTACGCCTTTAAGACACTTTCTCAAGCTAATGTTCGGGTTCTTGAAACCCTTGAACTTGCAATTGGTTATGATTCTGTATTAATTGACGGATTTAATATGAAAATTTACGGTGGTGAACGCTTTGCGATTACAGGATTTAATGGTATTGGTAAATCCACACTAATTAAAACCATCATGGGTCAGCTTCACCCTTTAGAGGGGAGCATCTACCTTAATGATGACCTCCAAATCGGATACTTTGAACAAAGCCTCAATTGGGAAGATGATACGTTGACACCACTTCAAATTGTTAGTCAAACATATCCAAAGTTTTCTCAAGGGGAAGTACGTAAAACCCTTGCTTCCGTAGGAATGAAAGAAGAACACTGGAGTCGCAGCATTAAAACATTAAGTGGTGGCGAACAAACCAAAGTAAAACTTTGCCTTCTGATGAACCGATATACCAACATGCTCGTACTTGACGAACCAACCAACCATCTCGATATTGAGAGTAAAAATGCCTTAAAATACGCATTACAGGCTTATACAGGAACCATCATTCTTGTATCTCATGAAGCCAGTTTTTATGAGGATTGGGTTGATCAAATCATCAGTATCGAAAAATAAAAACTTAGACTCTATGAGCCTAAGTTTTTTTAGTCTGTAATTTCTATGGAACGGTGCTCAGGATGATTAAAACTTTTAATAAAAACAAGTGGACTCCCGTCATTTTTATAAATTATGGATTCAATAACTAAAATAGGACTTTCAAGTTTAACACCCAGTAAATTCGCGTACTTAATGGGAACATGCATAGGGATCACCGTAAACGATGCACTTCCTCGATTGAAAAACGCATTAAAATTTTCGAGTTTTGGGAGATCATTGAACGCGTCATCGGATAACTGATTTCGAGCAATATAAACTTCTTCAATCGCAATATTAACATTATTCATGGATAAAATACGAATAAAACGAACAACTGAAGTGTCTTGCGTAATGTTTAACTTTGAACTTACATCCGCACCACATGACGCCTTCACATCAAAATATAAGATCGTATGCTTATCAAATTCAGGGGTTAATAACGAATTCTTTTTAATCAATCGCTTATCAGAGACAAAGGTTCCGCGATTTGCGTCACGGTATAGATAACCTTCATCAACCAATTCATTAATCGCTTTACGAACCGTCATCCGACTTGCCTGAAAATGATCAGTGAAATCACGTTCACTAGGAATTGAGGCATTGGGCTCCATCATATCGATCATCTTAATGATCTTATCTTTAATTTGCTGATAAAGTGGAATTTTCATCCATACACCTCCAATATATACCTATTATAAAATAATCTATAAAACATTCAACGATTATTTGATGAATGCGAAAGGACGCCAAGGTTTGATGTAATCAAGAAGCATCATTTCTGAGTTTGGGATGTGACCGATTTTATTCTTGTTTCCCTCATTTGGCATGGGTTCAAGAACAATATGTAATTCCCCTTTATATCGACCGTATGCGTCATTTAATATAACAACATCACCACGCTCTAAATCTACGGTATTCTTGGGTAAAATCACTTCATTTGCATAGGTAAGACGCGGCATCGTTGAACGCGCCATATACGCACTCATATCCCCACGCACAAAATGATAATGATCATAAATAATTTGCGCTTCAACCTCAGAGAGTTCAACATCCAAGTCTACTTTAAATTGTAACTTCCCTAATGCTATCTTGGCACACGCCTCCAACTCTTCATCTGACGCGTATGCATTACCAATAAGAATATCATCAATCATCTCAGTCGCGATTAATTCACGAATTTGCACATCAATCGGTAAATCACGATGATGTTCAAGGGTACACAATCCTTCATAAACAGGCCAGGGTCCAAACGTTCCACTATTCTGACTGGATACAAATGCAGCGCTTTGCAGGCCAAGTTTACGAATCTTTTGATTACAAAAATCAAAATGCGCTTTACTTAGACCCGTAAATCGTTGTGGATAAAAATTATGACATGTAATCAAAGCATTTTTATTGGGATAAAAAGTCATGACATTCTCAATATAGTCATTTCCTTGACTTGAGTTTAATTCAATTTTTAAGTCGTATTGGTTAAACGTCATTTCACTTTCAAATGCTCCATTAAACCCTTCATCCAAACGGATACCATCGACCCCAATTTCCTTAAAAAACACTAAGTTAGAATGCTTGATTTCAAATGCCTTAAATACTGCAGGTGCCACATCTACAATAACTTCCATCCCACGCTGATGCGCTGCATCCGTAATGGAGCGATAATCCTGAATGAGTTTCTTTTGATTGCTTGAATCAGTTTGAAGTAAACTCATAAAAATACGCTTAAACCCACAGTCTGCCGCTTTATTTATGTATGTGATATCCTGTTCCATCGTCGAATTTTCTGGATAAATTGATATTCCTAATCGTGCCATAATATGCTCCTTTTCTACGCCTTGACGCTGCGTTCATTCAAGATTGTTTGAATTTGATCTAATAGGAGATTAATTCGTTTTTGACTGCCTTTACGATAAAAGCGTTCCATTAATTTGAAATTCAACATCTTTCGCTTCTTAATCGAATGATATGACTCGGCGTATGTTAGTTTAAATTGAGAATCATCAAGAGGTTCTAGATGATATTCAAGGGTGTTAATCCCTTGAGCACTCTCAAAGCGTACCGAGTATGTATTCGGTCGTTTAAGTTCTAAAAGGGTTACCGTAACATTTCCAGAATTACCCATGCGACCTCTTAGTTGTTTTTGATATTGATATCCTTCGTGAATTTCATCTTCCGTAAGGTTATGACCTGTACTTGTCGCAAGATCCATAAGCAGTGATTCGATTAACAAATCATAACACTGTTCCGGTGTGCCTTGCATCGTTCTATATACTTCCATTAATTTCGCCCCTTTCGATAAAAGAGTATCATCGCAATGACAATGAGCATGATACCCGAAATCAAGATACCAAACCCTTGATCTACCGTACTGGATAGTAAAACCAAAAGCGTTCCGATTGCGAATATAAAAACAATCCACTGTTTCATAATTAACCTCCACTAAAACAAATATTAGGAGCAGTTAAGCCCCTAATATCTCAATAAATATTATTCTTGTGTTTCAGTATAATCAATCTTATTTGCTACCATTACAAATACGGCCCAAATTGCTGTACCAATAACCAAGTTAATCAATGCTAGCATGGCTGCTGTAAATGAGAATCCCGTTGCCATCCATGCATAAAGAATTGGTGGCATAACCCATGGAACTTCTAAGAATACAGGTGGAACGATTCCAGCTGATGTTGCAAGATATGCAATCGTAACAAGAATTGTTGGTACTAAAATCCAAGGGATTAAGTAAATTGGATTTAAAACAATTGGTAATCCAAAAATCACTGGTTCGTTAATATTAAACAATCCCATTGGCGCACTTAACTTCGCCACTGCACGATTTTCTTCACGTTTCGAGAAAATAAGAAGCGCAATAATGAGTCCTAACGTACAACCAGCGCCACCCATCCACGCAAAGGCATCAAATGATCCACGCGTCCATAAATAGGGTAAATTTTCTGCAGATAAGGCTGCATTATATGCGTTTGTATTTGCAGTTAAAGCTACTTTATACACACCATCAAGGGCTGGTGCTAATACATTGGTACCGTGAAGTCCAAAGAACCAGAATACCGAGACTGACATAGTTACAAAAATAACTGACCCAAGACCTTGCGAAACATTTAAGAAAGGCATTTGGACATATTTAAGAATTAAATCCCCAACCGAAGCATCAAAGAATGTTGATGTAAGGTATGCAAGGGTTCCAACAGCATATAAAGCCACACAACCTGGAATAATTGAAGCAAATGCGCGGGAAACTGCCGGTGGGACTTGATCCGGTAACTTAATTGTAATGTTCTTATTCATAAGTTTTGCATAGATTATTGTTGCAATAAACCCTACAATTAAAGCCGTAAAAAGACCCTTAGCATCCATATAGCCAATGCCAATGAATCCCCAGCCCACTACAGGTTCTGCTAACCCAGCCACATCGATGGATGCAACTTGTGGTGTCACAACAATAAATGAAGCGAGTGAAATAAGACCACCCGCAAGTGGATCCACATCATAGGCTTTCGATAATTGATAACCGATTGCAAATGCAAACACTAACGCTAAAATTGCCAGTGTTCCAAACCAAATGTTTCCGTTGATACCAATAAGCCAACTAAATGCATCAGTAATGCCATCTGCACCAAATTTAGCGGGTAAATCACGTACAAGTGCATTTAATAATACCGCGACAGACCCAGCCATCGTGATTGGCATGATGCTTATAAATGCATCACGAATTGCCACTAAATGCTTTTGTGAACCAATTTTAATTGCAATTGGGACGAAATGCTCTTCCATCCATGAAGTTAATTTCTCCATATATATCTTCTCCTTTACTACGGCTCATACCGGTTATTTTATGTGGTATATACCATGTAGTTAATCTTAATATAACACACTCATATCGAGATGCAAGCGTTATCATCAGACTTTCACAAAAATAACACGAACTCAAGACCAACTTGATTCCACAAAAAAAACAGGTTTATGAAACCTGTTTTTTATTCTTGATTTAAAAGTCCAAGTGTGCGCGATGTCTCGACAACAAAGATTACGCCATGTCCTGGTTTATCAATTTCAAACGATGTATTGAGCGCATGAACGATGGCATCCGTCATATCCATTTGCGATAGGATGAGGATTACTTCTTTCTCAGGCTCAATATCCATATTAAACAATTTTTCATGCTCATGAGTTCCAGACCCTCGTGCATGAATAATGGTTCCCCCTGTTGCACCATGTTCTTTTGCAACATGCATTACATCTTGGGCAAATCCATCATCGACAATAATAAAAATAGCATCGATACCCACGTTTCGCTCACCTTCCTTTAACGTTTTAATATGACTTGGTAATTTTTGAATCCCAAGAACACTTTTAAGCGGGACTGAAAAAATCACGCCTGAATCGGCTTTTTTAAAATTCGTGTGCTTTTGAATGTGATCATAGAAATCTTTCTCAAGCAATTCCGGCATAATTGTAAGACATACCTCTTTACGACGTTCTTCAATCCCAAGAAGATTGAGCAGACGGTCTCTGACACATCCACGTCCTTGAAACACAGTTCCACCGGTAGCACCGACTTCGCGCGAAATTGATAGAATATGCGAACCGCGTTCACGTTCCACAATTGAGCAAACCATGATAAGATTTGAAATTTGAAAAGGCATAAACTACCCCCCTCTTTTTTTTGTTTTTAGTCCATATAAGACACCTAAAATTTGAATTGCGATAATTGGCATCATTGCAATCATCGCGATGACACCAAATCCATCGGTCATAACATTTGCTGTTGGAATTGCAGTTGCCGCACCTTGTGCAAACGCTAAGACAAAGGTTGCAGTCATGGGTCCAGAAGCAACGCCCCCGGAATCATAAGCAATCCCTACAAAAATGTTGGGTACCTTAAACGACAGCATCGATGCGAGCATAAAACCAGGTAAGAGCATATGCCAAAGTTTAAGGTGCTCTGAAGTAATGCGAAGCATCGACAACATAACCGCAAAAGCAATACCAATTGAGAGTGTAACTAAAATTGACTTTTTCTTAATATGACCAGAAGTAACTTCCTCAACTTGTTCTGTTAGAACATAGACCGCTGGCTCTGCCAAAACAACAACCATCCCCATTAGAAATCCTACGACTAATAAAAGGGCCCGATTTGGTACCAACGCCACACCCTGTCCTAAAATTCGACCTGCATCCATAAAACCCGCTTGTACGCCCGTCATAAAGATTGAAAGACCGAAGAATGTATAGAAAAGCCCTTTAAAAATTTTGTCTCGACGAATTCGAGTAAGTTTAAATTTCCAGACGTCAAACACGATAAAGAGGATGGTAAGTGGTAAAAGTGAAAGCAATGACTCTTTGAACATTGTAGGCAATATCTGAATAAAAGGCAAGAGAATCCCCTGTGATTCAAGAATCACGGCACTTTCACCTTCAATCCCACCCAAACCTCTGATCAAACTTAAGATCATAACCATAAAAATGGGACCCGCAGACGCTAAGCCAACCATACCAAAGCTGTCCTCTTCCGCATGCTTCCCACCTTTTAACTGAGAAACACCATAACCTAAAGCAAGAATAAACGGTGTGGTCATCGCACCCGTTGTAGCTCCTGAGGCATCAACGGAGATTGCAAGAAACTCTTCCGAAACGAAGATCCCTAAAACCATAATCCCAAAATACGTTACCGCAAAAAGTTTATTGAGAGGTTTATTAAATAAAATCCTTAAAAGACCGATGGCAACCATAAGACCAACACCCATCGACACAACACTTACAATTAATGTTGCGGATAACGTTCCACCCGAAGCCATATTCACTTCATTCGCAAGAATTTGCAGATCCGGCTCTGCAAAGGTAATTAAGAACCCAAGGATAACCCCTAAAAGTGCAACAATGCTTACTTTATTCGTTCTTGCAATGGATTTTCCCATGAGCGTTCCAATTGGAACAATTCCAAGTTCTGCTCCAAAGAGAAAAATCCCCAGACCAACAATCACAAACAACGCACCCATTAAAAAACGTACCAAAACTTCCGTTTCTAAAGGCACAATCAGCAGATGCATTAAAAGCACTAAAACTGTAATGGGTAACACAGAGAAAGATACTTCTTTAAATTTACTCAATAAGATATTCAAATAACCCCTCCTAACTCACTGTTTTTAATATAACATGAATCAACGTTCATAATCTATTTATGTGGAACATCACATAAAAAAATCTAACCGAAGTTAGATTTTTTTAGTACTTATCAATATGACGTTTCGCCTCTGAAAGCGACATTCCTGTTTTCTCAATCAACATTTTGGTAGCTAGAATCTTTTTGCCAGATTGTACGAGATTCCGAATTTCCGTTTCAGAATACTCACTGACACGTGTAGACGTATTGGGTGTTGTTTTACTCCCAAATTCTAGTTTATGGTGATGAACTTCTGCTTCCGTATAGGGTCTTGATTTTCGTTCCGCTTCAAATACATCGTATTCTGTTGTTCGTTCTTGAATTCGAGCAATGCTTAAACCGATAATCAGCACAACAAGAATAATAATTAAACCTACAAGTACTTGTTCCATAATAATCACCTTCTTTCTCTTATCATAACTTATCTGCTCATTAATTAAAACAATTAGTAGTAAATACAATGTTTTTTTAAGCTTTTAATCACATTTAAAGAACTTTTTGCTATACTATAACCAACTAATCATAGGTTAAGGGGATACTAAGATTAACTCATCATATCGGAAAGGTACGATGAAATGAAAAATAAAATTAAAGAAAAGCGTAAAGCATTAAAATTGACACAACAAGAACTCGCAGATCAAACCGGGGTTACCCGGCAAACGATTTTAGCCGTTGAGCACAACAAGTATGTGCCATCATTACAACTTGCTTTCAATATTGCGAAAGCACTTAAGACTGACTTACAAGATGTTTTTATTGATGAGTAGTCCCCAAATCACAAATTAGTTTACAGGCTTATGCCTGTTTTTTTATGATTAATCGTCGATCGAATCCAAGTAGCTTCCAACACAAACTCCAACGCTGCATCCAAGACCCAAGCCCAATACTAATTTATCAAGGATAAGTCCGACAACCAAGCCGACACCGACTCCAATCGGAATCCAGGTTGCAAGTGCATTTTTTTCATGTTTCATAAAACCCTCCTTAAAATTCGGTTCCTTTAAGTATGGGTGCCACCCACACAAATCCAGCCCCTGCAAGTGCATAAGCAACTAGACTGGCTGTTATTCCTAGAGATAGGATATTGGCTTCAATATCAATGCCTAGAAGCCCTGACATCGTCAATACGACTCCAATAGGCAACAAACAAAGAATCATACGAATCAACATATCGACAATTTGATTGTTTCGTGATTTCATAATACGAATTGTAAGAATTGACGAAACATTGATCAAGGCAACATAACTCGATACAAAAACACACGCAACCACAATATCCACAACACCTGCCTGTGTAAGCACACCGGATACCAGCGTAAAGCAGAACGTGATGGCTAACGATTTAAGGAATGGAAGTTTAACGGTATTAAAAAGCTTACGCAACGGCGCATCCGGAATCAGATATAAATGGTATTGACTCAAATCATCCTTTAACGTATCTACATTTGCCTGATTGAAGAGTGCAATAATAATAAACATAACATACCCTTGAAGCGGGAGTTTCATCACAAATCCCATGACACTATATATGAGATAGAGCAAAACATCCTTCAGCCCAATCATCCGTCGTTGTTTTTTTAATAACAAGACGTTTTTGTCATGGATTGCGCGTGCACCAGCACCATACTTAATCTCAACATGTTTTATTTTATCGGTATCGATTTCTTGTTTGCCTGCTTTTGCACGGGCATAAAATTCTGAAAAATCCTCGGCATCGAGCATCGCCTGTTCAAAAAAATCACCCTTTGTGTTCGCAAAAACATAGACGGCCAGAATGTGGAATAGAATCATAAGGCCAAATCCCAGGGTTAATTGCCCTAGATTTGATGATACAAATCCAACAAGTCCGAGTTTTGCCCATCCGAATAAAGGAATCCAAAAGAATGCATCTTGGGTTACAAATGCCATTAGAGATCCCATGAAATCAAAACCGTTTTTGTAAAACTGCAAACCAAAGATAACCAAAGCACTCAGAATGAACCCTGCAAAAAGAATTCGTGGTCCTTTGCTCTTTGTTTTATTGATAATTCCTTTTAAGTAAAACCATTCCATGATGAGTGAAAAGGCACTAATTAACAGTGTCGTCATGAAAAAAGTAATGAGGACAAGTTTGAACGGCATTACAAAATGAAGACTAAACTGAAATGCACAGAGAAATGATGCCAATATCGCTAAGAGCATACTTCCCCAGACATTTTCAAAGGGTAGTAGACTTAAAATTTGCTTTCGATTAAAAGGTCCAATAAACATGAAATAGGAGTCTTCTAAAAAGAAGAGACTTTGATGTTTGGATAAAACCATCGACAACATAAAAAATGCACTAATGCCTAAGACAATCATTATATAGGCTTGCATCAACTCTGGCGGCATGATCATTTTCCCTTCATGTCGAAATATGGGAATCAGCATCGAACCATAAAGTACAATTGCCCCTAAAGTAACCAGCGCCGAGGTTGGTTTCTTAAATATATTTCTTATTTTCGCAAAGCGTTTGAGTATAGATAATTTAAGCAAGATGACCATATTATTGACCATCCTTGCCGACTTCAAAGTAAATTTCTTTTAGACTTCTATCTTGAATATCTTTACGTAATACTTCACAAATAACATGACCGTTTTTCATAATATAAGCACGGTCCCATACATCACTTACAATATCGATAACATGTGTGCTTAGAAGGACACTTGTCCCTTTATTTTTAAGACTTGTAAGGAGTTTAAGGGTATCCTCAATACTTTGCGGATCGAGTCCCATCATAGGCTCATCAACGAGAATTGCTTTAGGTTCTGTAATTAAAGCAAGAATCATTGAAAGTTTTTGACGCATCCCCTTTGATAATTCTTTCGCAATGGTATCGCGCTTATCATCAAGTCTAAATAAATTCAAATATTCCGTCGCATTATGTTCATAATCTTTGACATCATAAGCATGACCGATAAAATCAATGTGTTCTTGAACTGTAAGCAAATCATACAAAACAGGAACTTCAGGAATGTACCCAAAACGCTTTTTAGCTTCGACACTGCGATTATCATAACCGCAAATTGAAATTTCGCCATCATAGTCTAATAATCCAATGATGGACTTAATTGTAGTGGATTTTCCGGCTCCATTTTCCCCAAGTAATACGGTAATCTCCCCTGGATTCGCAATTAATGAAACATTATTGGCCGCTACTTTGGTGCCGTATTTCTTTGTCATATTCTTTACATGAATCATACTCAATCTCCTTTAGTGGTAATTAAATGGTATCATGTACAATTGAATTTACGTTTTAAACGACCTAAATGACCCTATTTCTTGGCTAAACGACAAAAAAGAAGGCCTTAGCCTTCAAGTGTCTTCCGTCCTTTTCGTGACATCGGAATGATTTCTCCGTTGTCCAATTCAATTTCAGAATTACCGCGATCAACCCGTTTTATGCGTTTTTCATTCACAACATAGGATCGATGTACACGTACAAACGTCTTCCCCAAATCAAGATCAATTTTTGATAAATTCCCAACAAAATCCAATAAATCGCGATCCGCATGAATAATAATGCGGTGTTTTTCTTGTGATGTTTCAAAATAGAGAATCTCACTTACTGGAATATGATAAAGATCATCAAAAATTTTGATCGTATAATACTCCCCTATTTCCATTTGCTCTTTAATGACACGGTTAATGGTTTCATCGATACAATGGCGAATGCGAATATCCACTTGACTCATATCATCTTTAAGAATATAATCCATAGCTTCCAAACGCATCTTAAAGGTTTCTAATAACAATTCATCATGTGTTGTGATAAAAACGAGATACCCACGCGGATCACGCTCTCGAATCACTTTTGCGAGCTCGAACCCATTCATTGCATCCGGTCCTAAATCAACATCAAGAAAATAGAGACCGCGTACATTCTCAGCTGCACCTATTTCCAAAATGGTTTCGGGATTGTCAGTTGCGCAAAGTACTTTCATGTCATAATTCTCAATAAGAATATGTTTCTCAATAACATCTTTGATATGATTTCGAATCCTTGTCTCATCTTCTACGATATATACAGGTATCATGTTAAGCCTCCACTCTTAGTTCTTGTTTAAATTTTTGATGTGTGCAGGATGTATGTCCCACTGCATTTCGATATTTATTTAAAATACTACGGTAACTTTGTAGCCCCAGACCGCGTCCGCTGCCTTTCGAACTGTAGTCAGAATTAAAGATTTTATTAATTGCAATAGGTTCATGAATCGTATTTTCAATGATGACTTTAAGGTAAGTATCTTCTTGGTAGAGGAGCACGTTAATATATCCAGTCGGATACCCTTCTACAGCCTCAATTGCATTATCGATGAGAATGCCAAGCGCACGAATAAAATCGTTGGAATGCATTGAAATGGTTTTAATGGGATTCATGCATTCAAACACATAGTCAATCCCCTTCGCTTGCATTTCAATAAACTTACCCAAAAGCAAACTTTTAATTTCCATGATTTCGATGTTGGCAAGTTGTGCCGTTTGTTTAACTTCCTTCTCAAGCTGATGATCGAGGGCTAATGTATTGGTTCTTAAATACTCACGTCCTCCATTAAGCCCACTGGCTTCAATTTGATGGGCAAGTTGATTAAAGGTATCACGATAGATTTTTTGACTCTGTCGGACCCCTTCTTGAAGCTTAAAAAGTGAATGAAGATAGTAATTTTGCTCCGCAATATAAGCATTGGTCGCATCAATACGCTTGGATACAGATTCAAACGAGAGAAAGACCACACTTCCAATCGCAAGACAAGACAGGATTAAGATGAGATGAACACGATTACTTTCAAGATACTGATAAATTTCTAAGTTTTTGCCATTCACTTCAAGCAAGACAATCCCACCAAGCACCAAAATCATTGAAATTCCAAACCCATAACGAAGTTCATACAACGTATTCAAAATTACCTCAACAAAACCAGTATCGTTTGGCGTCTGAGTAACTTGAATGGGTTCAGGATGATCAATATAGTCCATGTAACGTTCTGTTTGATCAAGAATGCGTTGTACCGATTCATCCCCTTCATCAAAAGCCAGATAAATACTTGAAAACAAATTTTTAAAATCATGTCTCAACATACGTACTTCCTGAGTTAATCGTTCCAAAGATTGTGCCTGTTGAACTTGTTGGAGGTAGTGAACCCGCTGTGTATGGAGAATCAATCGTTGATGTTCTAATACTGAAATCACCAAAATAATCAAGATGACTTCAAACACCACGATCACTCCAAGAATAAAGGACGTATTACTGTAACTCTTGCTACCGTAGACATAAATGATCCGGAAAATATCTTTAATGCACCAAAAGATAAATGTCACCAAAAGCGACTTTCGCCGTGAGGTAAACAGTTTTGAAAAATAATCACTAAAATTTGAAATTCGAAAAAGTATTGAAACTAAATATGCAACACAGGCAGTGAGAATGTATCCCCCCAAGATTGTCCACGAAATGAATTGAGGATAAGGTGATAGAATTTGATACAACATCGTAGTCACAACCGTAAAAAGACTCCCCGTAATAAAGTAACTGAATAAACTGGAAGACAAAGCATGGAGGTATGTGATATGGGCATCTCGAGTTAGAATTATAGATAAAACAAGGGCTTGAATGGCAAAAACAGGACCTTCAACTAAATACATGAGATTACGATTCAAGAGATTGGCTACCAACCCCGGTGTAAATTCTAAAATGTAATTATTAAGTACTTGGATTAGAATAAATAATGTTATGAATTTGAAAAATGTTTGTTTACGATGATGTAGTGCAATCATTTCACGATTCAAAAAAAACCAAGAAATTCCATAAAAAAACGATATTAAAATCGCAATGACTGTAATCATTAAAAAATATGTCATGATTCCTCCTGGTAAGTGATCTGAATGAATATGCGATTAGCGCTTAAATTTAAAACCACGCTTGATTGAACACGTACGCTCATGCTGTGAGCGCATAACATTTCGTTCATGAAGTAACGGTGTTACAAGGCGTTGAAAACTCTTGGAACGGACATGCACATCATCCCAATCGATTTCTTGATACAATTCTAAAGCCAAAACCTTTGCTTGTTTAGGACTTAAAACTGATTGAATTTCAATGGCTTCCGCAAGCTTATCCAAGCGAAATTGTTCTAATTGACTAATCATCAGATTTCACCCCTTTATAATCCATTAACGTTAAGATTTCCTTATGGTTGGTTGCCTTAAACGATGACATATCACCCGCGAACTCACCATCGATATTCATCGACATCATGGTATCCGATTCAATTTCAACTTCACGACACTGACGAATAATGAACATTTCATTATCGTATTCACGACTCATCATGCCTTTAAGTATTTGTCGAATTTGCGAAACATTTTTGGGTTTACGAATTAACATTACCTCAAACAAACCATCTGAAAGTTCAATATCATTTTCATCATAGTGGAAAATGCCGCCAACCGACTTGGAATTTGTAATCCCGCCAAAAACAAAACTCCCCGAAAACAAGGTATCATCAATTCGAACCTTTAAACCATATGCATGAATGCGACGAAACGTGAGAAAACCATAAATCAAATATGCACGGTAACCTAGCCAATTTTTAAGGTTTTGAGGTGTTTTATAAGTAACCTCCGTAAAATTCCCAAATGTGAGGGCAAACGTAAAACAATCCGTTTCATTTAACACACCCAAATCAACTGGACGTTCCGTTAAATTTTCAAGGTTACTGAGTATATCTGTAATATGTGCAACATTCCCTAAATTCTTGGAAATCTCATTTGCCGTTCCAATAGGTAGAATAATGAGAGGTTTTTGGATCTTGTGATTATATAATCCCTGAACCATCTGACTAACCGTTCCATCACCACCCGCAATAATATAACCTTCATACGTGTGCTCCACTTCATCCATAATCTCTACTGGACCATAATTAAGATCCGTCAGAAATAAATCAAACCGAATTTTACTTTGATTTAGACAGTGGATGAACTCATTCAGTTCATTACGTTGCGAGACGCCCGCTTTTGGATTATAAATAAACAAATACATACCATCACCTCGATTTGTAAATATTATACCACAGGATGTCATCGCTTCGCATATTCAAACTACAATCCTTAGGATAAAAAAAACCATTGGCGTTTTCGCGAATGGTTTTTAGATTGTTTGTTATATTTTATAGCACCATTGAAGCGCTAAAGTACCAATACCTGCATGGGTTGCGACTGCGGCGGGTAGATTCACAATTCTAACTGTGAACGGACCTAGTGATTCTGTGAGGAAATCTTGGAACCGTTTTAAAGTATCTAACCCTTCACTGTGGAGCAGATAGATATCATGCGTATCCGGTTTCACTTCATGGTGAATCAAATCATTGACCAATAAGGAAAAAATTCTACGTTCCGAGCGGGCAACACCCAGTTTTTCAATGGATTGACCTTTATTTTCCAAATACAAAACCGGCTTAATTTTGAGTAAACTCGCAACTTTCGCAGCCGTTTTAGAAACCCGACCGCTTGCAATCACTTGATCAAGCGACTGAGGATAGATGTAGGACACTTGGTTTGAGAAGAAATGATCCAGGTAAACTTCAATTTGTTCAACCGTGTAATTTTCTTCATTCATCTTACGAATCGCACGCACCGCTTGTTGAACCGGACCCGTGATGGAATACGTATTGATAACAGTCATATTTGTAATCTTTAAATCTTGTTTCACCATTTCCATCGAACTATAGGTCCCGGATAAAGCCGTTCCAATGCTTAAAGCAAAAATATGATCATAATCTTTGCCCATTACGTTTTCAAACAGTTCATAAATCGTTCCAAGGTTGGGTTGAGACGTTTTTACGACTTCATGATTTCGTAATAAATCATTTACTTCTTGTTCCGTGATAGTAACTTGATCAATGTATACAGTGTTATTATGGATAATGGTCAATGGTGCAATATATACGTCAAATGCTTCAATTTCAGCTTGCGTAAATGACACTGATGAATCACATATTATGGCTATTTTTTTCATAATGCCCCTCCGTTATAGATAGAGTATATCGAAGTGCATGCACCGTGTCAAAGTATATTTAAGAGAAAACGAAATTATCTGAAATTTCACTCAATTCCCTCGTCAAATACCTTTTTAAAATAGGCTATAGAGGATAAATTGTTCTACAGAATTTTCCCAATATCTTTAAGCTCAATCGACACCTTCCCGTTAATATCTGTAGAGATATTAACAATGTCACTGATATCTAAAATATCGAGGGGTAAAATAATCTCAATCCCCGACTCCGTAACAATACGATGTTTCTTTGCTGCCTGTGTACGATTAACCATTTTTAAATTGATCATATCGTGAACATGTTCGTGCTCAAACGTCTCATCGATTAAACGTTCCTCTTCCTCTGAAAAGGTGTCAAATACTTCTTTTAAAATTTGTTTAGGCTCTATTTCATCAAAAAAATCAACATTATCGGTAATCACTTGCTTCGCTTTAACGATATTTTCAAAATGAGAATCGTCTCGAACTTCTGAGATGGTACTTACAAGTGTATCCACAACTTGAAAACTCGTCTTAGAATTCGCAATAATCTCACAATCTAAAAGTGATTCCAGAAGTTCTCGATAACGAATATCTTGAAATTTAACCAAAGTTTCCCCAGTTGTGAGGTTAACCATAAATGCATTTTTGACACTCGCAAACGTTTCCGGAAGAATCGCTTGATTATGCACTAAAGCATTTTCTAATCCGTGCTCATTTTGCGTAATTTTGATATAACCGTTTTTGCTTAACACTTCAAACATTGCAAGTGAAACAAAATCACCCATATCAACCATAGCAAACAAGAGATTTGTACTCTCAACCGTCATCGCTGCAATATGATGGTCAAACCAACGTTTTGCAAGTTTTTGAGTTTCTTCCATAAAATTAATTGGCGTACCAATAAGACTTAAAAAAGGACTTCCTGGGTTTAGTTTTGCTTTTGAAGCTGTTGGGCTTGTTTGAAATGCTTTCGCGAGTTTCGCAATAAAAGGCTCCACATCTTTTGATGTATTAAAATTTAAGGGTTTTTCTGATAGAATCATTGATTGTAAATCTCGATCTAATGAATGAATTACACCTTTATCAATATTCATAATTACCTCCACGATGATACCTAACTAATATAACAAAAAACAACATGGAAATCATGTTGTTTTAAGTAAATAATGTGTCATCCCTAACTTAGATACGTTCTTGTTTTTGCTTAATATAACAAATTGATCCAATAGCCACAACCACAAGAACACTTGTATATAGAACAATGTACGTCCAAGGTTCAACGCGCGCTTGGATAAATTCCTCACTCAAAATGGGTGCCTTATGCTCAGAACTTTGCAGCAATTCAACATATTTATCTTGATGGGACCCATCTACATTGATTGCAGGACGTTCAATTGAATTCACCCGAATTTGAGGCCGCTTTTCATCTTCTTTAGCGGGAATTGAACCAAAAGCGAGAATTGACACGGATAACGATACTGCTATTATTGTTGGTTTAAACATCCAATGCCTCATTTCTTCCCTTATAATTTATCACAATAAGTTCACATTGTTCAATGATATTTGCAGAAAAGAAAAAAAGACGATTCTTGGATCGTCTTTTTAGGAAATGGTTGCACGAATTAATTCTACCGGATCTTCTACATTACCACTTGGCATGGTTACCGACTTACGGAAGATGCCTGGTGTCATGTTTTTTTGTTTTACAAAGTTTCGATGAAATGTTTTACTGTTGTTATAACCTACAGCGATGCCGATGTCGACAATCGCCAAATCGGTTGATAAGAGGAGCTCACACGACTTATTGATCCTAAGATAATTCAAGAAGTCTTCAAAGTTCATTTCAACTTGGAAAAGCAGAATCAAATTTAACTCAACAAGTGGTATGTTGAACTTATCCGCTACTTCTTGAATTTTTAAGTTTTCTTTGTAGTTGTTATACATGTAATTTAAAACTTGATAAGAAAGACTTAATTCCTTATCATTAATCACTTGATGAATATTTCGATAAATCTTACGATATTCATTCGGTGTGGTTCCAATACGTTCATTATATACTTTTGATAAATGTGATGCATCTGCAAATCCCGTCAATTCCGCAATCTCACTCAGTGACATCCCTGTATAAATAAGTAAGTCTAAGGATTTCACAATACGCATCTCATTAAGTAACGCAGTAAAAGACAACCCTGTTACATCATAAATGTACTTACTGATGGCAGACTCACTCATATAGAAAAAGCCTGATAGTTTCGAAAGTGTTAATTTTTCACTCAAATGCGAGTATAAATATTTGAAAATTTTATAACGATGATCAAGTTCAATTTCTTGATTTGACTTCATCTTACATTCCTTCTTATTCGCAAATCGTTGGAAATGAATGACAAGTTCGATCAATTTATTAGTGACGTAAAGTTTCGATAAACTTTGTTCTTCAGGAATGTCGAGGTTTGATTCAACGCCGACTTCATCACGAATTTCATCTAAAACCTTTAAAATAACGTCTGCCTCTTTGGCAGTACATTGAATCACGTGATTTTTTTCTAAGGGTCCTGTCACAGCAATCATATCATTACTTGGATTCGCTCCACACTTCATCGCTTGAGAAATGTAATCGATATTATAGATTATGCGCACAAATTGGAGGGGCCTGGCCACGCTCTCAATTTCTGTAATTTCCCAAGGAAGAATTGCGATAAGAGAATTTTCTCTAATAGGATAACTTATACCGTCAATCAAAATCGTTCCCTCACCTTTTTTGATAAAGAGAAAGCGAGACGCCTGATGAATGATCGGATAGGTTGGTAAGTCAATAAATTCCATGTCAAAACTGCATAGCTTTCGCTTATCATATCGAGAGCAGTTTTTACCTTGTATTTCAGTTACAAAGTCCATGAAATATACCCCCTTTCACACTTCTTGATTACACTCTTATTGTACACTAAAAAAACACTTTTTTACAGTACCTAGATTGCCCTCTTACAGCATAAATTATTTAATCTTAATCATGTTTTACGACGAAAATAAAACGTGCAAGGATTGGCATCTTACACGTTAAATAAACTTAAAACCCCTTGAAACACCAATATATCGAAATCAATCTCACCAAGATACATATCGATAATCGTAAATAAGCATTGTCATGTTCTGGAAGATTGTTAATATCTTGCTAAAAGAAAAAGGAATGGAAGGCAACATCCATTCCTTGATTCATTTTTTTATTATAGTTTAAATTATAAGCATCGCTCCGGTTAGGATAATAACACTTACGATCGCAATTATTAGGATAATTTTCTTCGAGAATTTAATCCATGTAGAGTATTCAACTTTGGCGATTGCAAGACCACCCATGATAGCTCCACATGTTGGAGTAAAGAGGTTGACAAGACCACTACCCGCTACAAAGATCATTACCATAACTTCAGGACTAAAACCTAATTCAGATGCAAGTGGAGCCATAATTGGCATCGACACAGTTGCAAGTCCTGATGAGGAAGGAATAAGGAAGGTTAGTACGAGATAGAGTAAGTATGCAAGCGGTGCAAAGATGATTCCAGACACCCCTTTTAGTGCGTTTGCAGCATTGGTTAAGATGTAAACATCTAGTCCTGTTTCAGTCATAAGAACTGAAGCACCACGTGCTAATGCAATAACGAGAACAACACTCATCATATCGGCAGCGCCATCCATGAATGTATCGACGATTTCTTTCTCGTTAAGTTTACCAACAATACCAATAATGATACCCATGAGCAGGAACCATGTTGTTGCTTCTTGGAAATACCATTCTCCAAATGGAATTCCTGTTAACCAAGCAGTCCAGCTATCAAAGAATGTAATTCCAAAGGATCCCCATGGAATAAAGGAAAGAATCATTACTAAGAATGTAATACCAAACAAAATAAGAACTGTTTTGTGTGTTCCGGTTAATTCAACAGCGGTTGCACCTTCTGCATGTCCATAATGTTTATCAATTTCTTGTTGTTCTTGAAGTGAAAGGATGGTAGATCCTTTATCTTGTTTAACTTTTTTCGCATAACTCATTACAAAGTAAATTGAGATTAAGAGTGCGGAAATCCATAATACAAGACCAATTAACATAACAAGTCCATTATTTACTGGAATGTCTTTAGGAATGGCATCCAGAGCTGCACCAACTGCAAATGGGTTAATTGTCGATCCAAGTACCCCAGCACCCGCACCAAGCAAGACAACTGCAGAACCAACAACAGCGTCAAACCCTGCTGCAACCATGGTTGCAGTAAGCAGTGCATAGAATGGCACAGTTTCTTCAAGCATTCCGTAGGTAGAGCCACAGATTGAGAAGAGTGTCATTAATACTGGAATAATTACAAGTTCATTACCTTTAAGTTTTTTAACTAAAGCAGCAATCCCCGCATCCAATGCACCAGTTTTTGTTACAAGTCCCAAAAATCCCCCTAGAATCATAACAAACACACAGACATCAATCGCATCTGCAAAACCTTTAACTGGAGCCATCATGACTGTTGATAATGTAGCACTTGTTACATCAGGAATTAAGACTGTTACAAGAGCTAAAACAAACAGAATGATGAAAAGAATTGAAAACGATGAAAGCATTTTTCTAGATTTCTTTTCTTTTGCCATATTTTTCTCCTCCGTATGTCATCTATATAGATTGACTATTTTTCGATGATCGTTCCGGTAACGCCTGCAAGTGCATCTTTTGCTCTCACAAGTGATGTAACAAGAGCTTGACCCTCTGATGCATGTTCAACAAAATCCAAACACGCTTCAATCTTAGGCAACATACTTCCAGGAGCAAAATGGCCTTCCTTGATGTATTGTTTTGCTTCTGCAACATTCATCGTTGCAAGTTCTTCTTGTTGTGGTGTGTTGTAGTGAATGCAAACACGATCCACTGCCGTTAAAATAATAAGCATATCGGCATTTAGGTCAAGAGCAAGCTTTGAGCAAGAACGATCTTTATCAATAACAGCTGCAACCCCTTTATAACCTTCAGCTGTTTCTATAACAGGAATACCGCCACCACCGACTGTAATGACAATATCGCCTTGACCTGTTAATTGCTTAATAAGATCAATTTCAACGATTTCTTTTGGTAATGGTGAAGCGACGACACGACGATACCCACGTCCTGCATCCTCCATAAAACTGTATCCCTTTTCTGCTGCAAGTTTCACAGATTCTTCTTCAGTATAGAAGAGTCCTACAGGTTTCGTTGGTTTTTCAAATGCTGGGTCGTTTTCATCCACAATCATTTGAGTCACAACACTTGCACAGTGTTTATCTATTTTACGTTTACGCAATTCGTTTTGAATAGCTTGTTGTAGATGATATCCAATGTAGCCTTGACTCATCGCCCCACATTCTGGAAAAGGCATGGCTGGAGTTCCACCGCCATTATTTGCAGCGAACTCCATTGCCAAATTAATCATACCTACTTGAGGACCATTACCGTGACCCACGATCACTTCATAGCCTTCTTCAGCCATATCAACGATTGTTTGTGCTGTTTGTTTAACGAGCTCGATTTGCTCTTCAGCATTATTACCGAGTGCATTACCACCAAGAGCGATTACAATACGTTTTCCCATAGAAATCGCCTACTTAAGTGTTGCATACATCACAGCTTTGATCGTATGCATTCTGTTTTCTGCTTCATTGAAGACTTTTGATTGTTTTGATTCAAATACTTCGTTTGTTACTTCCATTTCTTTTAAACCATATTTTTCATGGATTTCTTGTCCAATTGTAGTCTTAAGATCGTGGAATGAAGGTAAGCAGTGTAAGAAGATTGCATCATCAACTGCATTTGCCATAACATCACTATTTACTTGATATGGACTTAAGAGTTTAATACGTTCTTCCCAAACACTATCAGGTTCACCCATTGATACCCAAATATCAGTGTAAATGACATGAGCACCTGTTGTTGCTTTTTTAACATCTTCAGTTAATGTTACAGTACATCCGTTTTCTTTTGCGATTGCACGGCATTCTTTAACTAATTCTGCGTGTGGCATTTGTGCTTTTGGTCCACAAGCTGTAAAGTTAAGACCCATTTTTGCACATGCTACCATAAGTGAGTTTGCAACGTTATTTTGAGCATCCCCCATAAATACAAAGTTTAGACCTTTGAGATAACCGAAGTTTTCTTCAATTGTAAGTAAGTCTGCGATCATTTGCGTTGGGTGGAATTCTGTAGTTAAACCATTCCATACTGGAACGCCTGCATCATCAGCTAATGCTTGAACAATTTCTTGTGCATAACCACGATATTCGATTCCATCATACATGCGACCAAGTACGCGTGCTGTATCAGGAATGCTTTCTTTTTTACCCATTTGGGAACTACCTGGATCTAAGTATGTAACACCCATACCCAAGTCCATACCTGCTACTTCAAATGAACAACGTGTACGTGTTGACGTTTTTTCAAAAAGTAATACGATGTTTTTTCCTTCGAGGTAACGGTGTGGTGTTCCTGTAAGTTTTAAATTTTTAAACTCTTTTGATAAGTCTACTAAATATCTAATTTCTTCTGATGTGAAATCCAAAAGCTTTAAGAAGCTTCTTCCGCTTAAATTTACTCCCATGTGATCTTAATCTCCTTTATATTATTTTTTATTAAATATCTTCACGAACTAATGGCATACTCATGCAACGAGGGCCTCCACGACCACGAACAAGTTCGGCACCACGCAACTCGATTAATTTGAGTCCATGTGATTTTAATAACTCGTTACTAATTTCGTTACGGTCATACACAACAACAACACCTGGTGCGATTGTTAATGTATTGGAACCATCATTCCATTGTTCACGTTCTGAAGCCATCATGTCTTCCCCACCACATTTAATTAATGTTACAGGACGTCCAACATGTTTTGATAAGATGGATTCCAGATCGGTATCAATCTTAACAATATTCACATCACCATTTGTACCTTTAGTAATCTCAAATACTTGAAGTGGTCCAAGGATACCTGGGTGAATTGTAAATTTATCATAGTCAACTTGTGTAAACACTGTATCCAAGTGCATAAATGCACGACTGCTTGGAATATCAATTGCAAGAATTGTTTCAATTTCTGTGCCCTCAACATTGAAGATATTATGTGCGATGTCTTCAATTGCTTGAGCTTGTGTACGTTGTGAAATCCCAATCGCTAATGTTTTAGCGTTGATGTTTAGGATATCGCCACCCTCAATGTGGAAATCTGCTGTACGATCATAATAGTAAGGAACATTTCCTTTGTATTCTGGATGATATTTGAAGATGTAGTCTGCATAGATTGTTTCACGATTACGTGTTACAGAATACATACGATTCAAGCTTACACCATCACCAATTGATGCAAATGGGTCACGTGTAAAGTAAAGGTTTGGAAGTGGATCTAAGATTAAATCTTGAACCTCTCCAGCCATTTCAACTAATGACTTTTTACCTGAATGATCAAGTTCATGTGTGCGAACACCTTCCATTGTTTTTAATACAAGTTCTTTTTCATCTTTAATTGAATCTAAGAAATTGTAAACCATGTCGTGTTCACGTTTGGTTTTGATGCCGCCTTCTTCAATGAATTGATCTAAGAATTGTTTACGTAGATTTGAATCTTTAATTACTTCTGCCATTAAATCTTCAAGGTAAACAACTTCAATATCGTTATCACGAAGTGCTTGAGCAAACTTGTCATGCTCATCTTGTGCATCCTTAAGGTAAGGAATGTCATCGAATAGAAGACGTTCTAGTGTATCGGGAGTAAGGTTTAAAAGCTCCCTACCAGGTCTATGTAATAAAACTTTTTTAAGCGTTCCAATTTCGCTTGTAACTCTAATTGCGCTCATTACGTTTCCTCTTTTCTTTTTTTCTAGGTTTTGAAAGTGAACTGATCAGGAACACTTTCATCAACCGAACATAGAGTGTCTAATTCCCATGGGTTGTGCGACCTTCTATGTTTACATTTACATTGTAAGCGCTTTTTTGATTGCGTGTAGGACAATTAACCCATTTCAAATTGTATTCTTAGCATTTGCGGAATTTCATGTGATTTTTTTGATTAGTTCCATTTAAACATATAAAAACCCACTTAAAAGTGGGTTTTTATCATAAATGAAATCTTCTCGACTTTTTTATAATCATGTAAAGAACACATTCAAAGGCGTAAATTTCCGATTATTTCTTAATCGATGTCCTTTTCAAGTTTTAGAAGGGTCTGTTTTAAAGTGAGTCCGCCTCGAAATCCTGTTAGTGCCCCATTTTTCCCAATAACCCGATGACAAGGTACACAAAGAAGTAGTGGATTTTGAGAGACCGCGCGAGCAACAGCACGCGTCTTCCGTGTTGTAAACAACATGTCTGACAGAGCCTCGTAACTGATCGTGGATCCATAAGGTATGGATTGAAGCCCTTCCCACACTTGACACTGGAAGGATGTGCCAATCAACTGGTAGCGAAAATCAAAGCATGTACGCTCACCTGATAGATATTCGTTTAATTGTTCTACGACCTCCTCACAGGCCTGCATGTCCAATTCTAAATGATCCACTTTAAATTTTCGTTTAAAAAAATCAAAATCCTCTGCAGTACTAAGAAAAACAATGTTGTCTTGGTGTTCAACAATAAGATAATCATGTCCTTGAATATTACAGATTCGACCAATCATAGTTATCCCTCCGTCGGTTTATGATACCTGGCTTAATGTTCCATTTTCAAGTTTCCATACCTCATCCGCAATTCTAAGAGTTGAAGCTCGATGGGATACAATGAGAATGGTTTTGTCTTGTTTGTAAGCTACAATCGATTTTAAGATTACAGCCTCATTAAGGCTATCTAAATTGCTTGTGGGTTCATCTAAAAGGATAAAATCGCCTCCATGTAAAAAGACGCGTGCTAATCCAATACGTTGACGTTCTCCAGATGATAAGTTACTTCCAAGTTCTTCCATCATCGTATCATACCCTGAAGGAAGGGTCATGATAAAATCATGAACTGAGGCTTGTTTTGCTGCCTTATAAATTTCATCCTCGGTTGCATTTGGTCTAACCAAAGCAATATTATTCTTAATTGTATCTTTAAATATATCCGTATCTTGGCTCATCATACTTTCAATACTTCTTAGATGTTGGGTTTCAATTTCCTTAATATTAAGATCATTAATGTGAACACTGCCCTCGTTCACATCCCAAAAACGCATAAACAGTTTCAAAATGGTGGATTTACCCGCACCGCTTTCACCAGTAAGTGCAATAATTTTATTTTTACCGATGTTCATCGAAATCCCATCCAAAATCACTTCTTGGTCATATTTAAAGGTTACATCCCGCATGGATGCTTCGTTAAAGGGTTCTTTTTCACCAACTGAAACCGCGTCAACCTGGGGCTTTTCATCCAATAAGTCAAGAATTCGTTGTCCGCTCGCTAATGTATGATACAAATCACCACTCAAATTTGACAATGCAATGACTGGGCCAAACGAACTCATATGCAACGTAAATATCAGTAATAGAATTTTGAAATCCAGATGTCTTCCATAATAAAGAATCGCAAATCCTGACAGCATGATGATGAAATCAACTACCACGCGCATCAGACTTTGATATCGATTGAGTGAATTTTGCTTTTCATTAAGATCATATGTTCGTTGTTTGAGTAAATCCATGGTTCGTTGTGAATTTTGATATTGTTCCAGTTCTTCAATACCACGAATTGAATCCAAAACCCGTGTGTTTAAGTCTCCTAAGTCATTTCGTATCTCAAGTCCCAGTTCATTTCCTAATTTACTGCTCATAATTGGGATCACAACACCTACAAGAAGCAGTGCACTTAAAGAAATCAATGCTATGGTTCCAGCTCGGAAAGCAATTGTGAGAACCACTGTAACGGAAATTATCACTGCAATAATAATGGGCGAAATCGTATGGGCATAGAACACTTCTAATAACTCTACATCATTGGTAATCATTGCAATTAAATTTCCGCGATCTTTTGTCTCTAATTTTGCGGGGGCCAGGGCTCTTAATTTCTCAAAAACTTGATGACGGATATGGGCTAACAGTTTAAAAGCTATAAAGTGATTTAAAGCTTGTTCACCATATCGAAATACCCCTCTTAATAAGCCACAGCAAATAAGAATGATGAGTAAAAAAGTAAATGAATTGCTTTCAATAATTTCGACTACAATACGTGCTGATAAATAAGGAATTCCGATGGCCGCGAAATGCCCTAGTACGCCAAGGGTAATTGCGCCCAACATCGGAAGATAGAGTGGCTTTACAAACCCTACAAGACTTTTCATAATACCTAATCCAGTTCGCTTTTTCATCGTTAACATGCCTCCAAGAAAATATAGTTTTCAAGATCTTGTTGTGCTTTAACAAGTTCTTGATAAACCCCAGGCGTTTCCATAAGGGTATGGTGATCACCACATTGAACAATCTCACCTTGATCAAGTACGTAAATGCGATCACATTCAAAACAGTTTGCCAAACGGTGAGAAATCATAATAATCCCTTTTCCGTCATGACGAAGTTGTTGAATGGTATTAAGAATAATCATTTCACTCTCAACATCAATATTGGACGTTACTTCATCAAAAATATAGAATGGGGTATCGTGAACTAAAGCACGTGCAAGAGCCAAACGTTGTTTTTGTCCTCCAGAAAGATTAGAGCCGCGTTCCTTAATTTCATGATCAAGACATAACTCAAGATTTACACGATTTAAACATGCTTTAAGACTCTCATCGGAATAAGAACCGCCCATCATCAGATTTTCGCGGACACTCCCCTTAAAGATAATACTGTCATGACTTACATATGTTACATGTTTATAAAGTTGACTGCAGTTAATCTCTTGACCACCAAAATAGAGGTGTCCGGATTGCGGAAGAATGCGTCCCATAAGCAAAGCGACCAACGTGCTCTTCCCCGAGCCACTTTCACCAACAATACCAATAAATTCATGGGACTCTGCATAAAAGTTTATTTTTGATAAAACGGGCGAATCTGTATATGAAAACGATACGTCTTCGACAACATACCCTTGATCACTGAATGAGTCCGATAAGATCTTTTTACAATCTGCCTCCGTTGCAAGTAATTTAAATATTTTCTCGCTTGCAGCCATTCCATTCATTGCGATATGGAAATAGGAACCCAGCTGGCGCATTGGAATAAAAAACTCCGATGAAAGTAAAATAAAGAGTAACATTCCTGTTAGGGAGAGAGTCCCTGATTTATAAGCAAAAACTGAAATGACAAGTGCCAACATGGCTCCCCCATAGGCGACCAAATCCATCACGGATATAGAATTCAATTGCATAATCAAAACCCGCATGGTCACTTTCCGAAAAGATTCGGCATCCTCATCCATTTGTTCTTGACGCAAACGATCTGCATCAAAGACTTTTAAGGTTGTCAGACCTTGAAGGTTCTCAAGAAAATGATCGCCTAAACGTGTGTATTTCGACCAATACTTATTTAATAATTTTTTGGCAAGCTTCTGAATTACAATGATTGATAAAGGAATCAACGGAACACAAATAAAAAGAACAAACGCTACACGAAAAGAATACTGAAGCAAAAACACAAAGAGTGTTAAAGGTGCAAGAAGACTATAAATAAATTGGGGTGTATAAAGGGCAAAATAATTTTCGAGTTGTTCAACCCCTTCTGTCGAAACTTGCGTAATTTCACTGCTCGTTAAAACCGATTGATAATCTGATCCAAGCTCAAAGAGCTTCCCAAAAATTAACGATCGCATTTTAATTTTTACACATGAACTTGTCTTTTGCATTGCACGCGAGCTTTTAAAAATTGCAATCCCCTTTAAAACAAGGGCAATCCAAAAATAAAATGGAACATGGAATGACATGCCTATATAATGGTCGCCTAAAACCTTAACAAAAACATACGTTAATACGATATTTGTAATGAGTGCGACCCATTTATAAAAAACTGTTTCCAAAATTGGTTTTTTTGCTTCCTCAACAGTCTTTATGAGTTGAATATTGATCATACTTTGAATCCTCCAGCATCGTTACGTCATCTTCATCTGCAATTTTAAAGATAAAATAATAATATTTAAACAGAATAAGCAAACCGATTATGATGCGTGCATAAAAATTCTTTGAAAAATAAAAAGCACACGCCATCATGATCGTAGCCAAGCATAAAATTTTCTTTTTAGTTTTTCGCTTCATCGTATGTTTCGTGACAAAATCATCCAAATGATTTTGATATACCGACGTATGCGTTAACCAGTGATGAAATCGGTCAGAACTCTTTGCACCACATATGGATGCACATAACAAAAAGGGCGTTGTGGGTAGCACTGGGAGCAATACACCCAACAGGGCTAATCCTAAAAATAGAATTGCTAAAATCATCATAACTGTTCGTCTCATAATCCACCTCGTCAAGAAATTATAAACGATAAACAACGCATTAATCATGTGAAATCATTTGAATTCATATATTTTTAAGAAGTGAAATCTAAATAGTGTCCGAAATGCACGCACTTGTGTAATTTCACCTCAAATTAACAATTGTTTTGCACGATGCTATTCTTCTCTTTTTAGGCTTTTATCTGGATTCACCACATGATATAATTTCCAAGTAAAAAATAGAGGTATGAATATGGAATCATGGATTATTACGTCGAAGACAATTGGGCAACGCATTGACCATTTTTTAAATGAACACCTAGACCTATCACGAAGTAAAATTGCGAGTATGATCAAAGATGGAACCATCTTATGTAACGATATGCCCACGAAAGCAAATTACAAAACGAAACTCAATGATTGTATTACCGCTTCAACCTATCAAGTAAAAACATTGGATATAGAACCTGTTAAAATGAACATTGATGTCGTTTACGAAGACGAATACCTTCTTGTCGTGAATAAACCCAGAGGCCTTGTCGTACATCCGGGTCATGGTGTTAAATCCGATACGTTACTTCATGGATTGATCTATTATTTAAATCACAACAAAGATCACTATATTCGCCCCGGTCTTGTTCATCGCATTGACCGAAATACATCTGGACTTCTTGTCGTTGCCAAAGATGATAAAACACATCAATTTCTCGCTGAGCAGTTGCTTGATAAAACAATGAATCGAACGTATTACGCCTTAGTTCACGGCGTATTGCCACAGGCCCATGTTCTGGTTGATGCGCCCATCGGCCCTGATAAATCAAACACCAAGATTATGACTGTGAATCAAGCACGGAGCAAACCAGCCCGAACCCATTTCGAGAAAGTTGAAACTTATATAAACTCAAGTTTGATTCGTTGTAAACTTGAAACTGGAAGAACACATCAAATACGTGTTCATGCGCTTTACGCTAAGATTCCGCTTCATGGTGACCCCCAATACGGGCACCCGCTTGATGCAGATCAAAGTGGCCAATACCTTTGTGCTTCAAAACTTGAATTTATTCACCCTAAAAGTTTAAAACTCATGCAATTTGAAGTGCCACTTCCTGAATATTTTATCGAGAAAATTAAAACAATCACACATGCAAAGTAAGTCTTTTTCCCAAAAGAAAAACAAACATCACTGAAGTATTTAGCGATGTTTGTTTTTTTTTATGCTTCCAATCGACTCATAATTTTAAATAACAGACTCATTCCAAAATTCCCCAAAGCCATCCATAGACAAGTCCTAAAAGGATTCTGTTTCAATGAAATTTCCGTACCGAAGCGCTGTTGGAGAGCATCCAGGATCACAGGCGAAATAAGATAGAGTGCAAGCATTAAAGCGGCTGTAATGAATCCAATCTTCCCAAAAAGTTTCGTCCAATGCCAGCCCGTATTCATAAGCATGAGCGTTAAAAGAATGAGTGCTATACTGACAAGGGTCCCTATGATAATCTTACTGCGTTCGTTCATAAACCAATGAACCCCAGTTAACACGCGTTGTTGGTTGGGAGAAAGTTCTTGTTGAACACGAGTAATGATGGTTTCATACGTACGCTGCACATCGGGATGATTTAAAGCCTCCTCCACAACTGCACTGACTTCTTCAACCGAAACATTGCCCTCGCTCAATGACTCAATTTCAGGGGCATAGGATTCAATATAGGATTGAACCTCTCCCTTTAATGCAAGCTCATTCATACTGATGTCACCCGTCACGACATCACTTAAAGCATTCGTTACCAGTGTTTCAGAAATTTCTTGAAATTTTGGATCTTGAACGACCTCTTTTTGCAATGCATCAAACTCATTTTGCTTTGGTTCTGGAATCATGGCGCGAATCGGCTCAAAGTAGTGCGCTACCTGTGTTTCAACATCCATAAATGTTGGTTCAATAAATGAAGAGATCTGTCCCAATTGGGATTGTACCATCAATGTGCCAACCAATACGAACATAGCAACAATTACAAGCAAACTCAAAAGTCCATTAACAATTTTTTTCATAATCCACCTCAAAGTCCATTATACATGATTCGAATCATTACGGTAACAGCCTTTGGTTATGATCTTGTGTACGTTGCATTGCCTCTTGAAATTGATTTTGATCTAAATCATCCCGTTTTCGAAACTCAATAAAATCACAACGCTTAGATAGTTCATGAATCAGAAGATCACCGATGTATCGTGGTGTCAATTCATACCCTGTAAGCATGTCCAATGATTCCATGGAATGGGGATTAACATCGACGACATCGCCCCGGCAGTGAGCATAAAAATCTCGCACCAGTTCACCTCGTTTTATTTGGTCACCGCAGACACTAATGTAACATACCATTGATGTTTTTGACCCTGAACGACGTTGCGCAGTACCACAGAACTTTTTCCCCTGTATACTCATATCCGTATCACCAGGACAATATGCACCCGCTACTTTATATATCTCAATTTTATTTGAAATGGGTTGAAGTGCTTCACGAATAAAATCACCATACATAAGGTAGTTATCGTTCATCGACGCAGAAGAATGAAATGTAAGTGACATATTCAAAACCCCTTCATCCGCCACGATTGAACGACCCCCAGAGTTACGAATCATAACCGGTTGGCCTTGTTTTTGGTAGAACGCAAGCCCTTTATCAAAATCATCCATTCTTACATCATCAACACCCATATTGATGCCTTTATGTTGAAAAAGATGTAGAATCAACTCATATTCTGCAACATTTTTTAACGAATATGCATCTATTGAAGTCGATATAAAAGCATCCTCCGTTTGCATAATTTCATCAATAACAATTCCCTTCATACAATCCCCTACTTTCTAATTCAATCTTAGATTCATCAATCCTCCAAGTCAACAACCATGACCTTTCACAAACACATGATATAATCGAGACAAAGGAGGCATTTTATGGAAAAACAACAATACGATGTGTTGCAACAGCTTTATCTTTTGTACCAAACCCGTTGTGATCGAAAAGATTGTTCGCGAACGGTTTCTAATTTCAACAGTTCATTCATACAAGAAATTGCTTCAAACCTCGACCTGGATGAAGAACAGGTTAAAGAGAGCATCACGTTACTCCAAGAAGCGGGTTATACGAAACTATGGGTTGTTGGTGGTTTTGAGCTCACGCGACGTGGCATTCGAGAAGCGCAACGATTATTTCAATAAAATCTAAAAAAAACGCTCAACAAAACCTGCGAGCGTTTTTTTTGATACCCTTTAAAAGCGGTCATAACTTATTCAAATGTATGTTTCAAAATCCGTTTTAACGTCTCATCATCATTAAATTCAAATTGGTCAACAAGACTTGCATCGAGATGCGTTAAAAAACGACTGTTTCCCATTGAATCCATGGCGATAATTGCTTCTCCATCTTCAGATCCCGCATACGCACGTTCGATATTTCTAAAACCACGAGCATCTGCTTCTTCCATTATTTTTCGTGCAAGAAATTCACGTTTATCAATATAAGACTCTACTTCTTCATTGGTGACAAGATATGCATCCACTTGGGTTGCATCATCAACCATCCCTGTCTCTGAACTATCCATGTATACTACTGGAATCACAAAGACCGAAATTCGTTCATTAGGAACAAACATGTGTTTTGTGATTGGGACACGCTTACCACGGTAGTGAATTTCCTCATAATCAGGCAAGTTTTCTCGATTGATCGAGTAATCCGTAAACGGTTCTTCGACCCCTTCAATTTGGTACTGTTCAATTTCAATATGAGGAATTTGTTTGATAAAGTTAAGCGCATTTGCTTCTGTATCAAAGATCCCTAATGTATGATGACGCTCATACTGCATTATTTTAACAATAAACATTGTCTTACTCCTTCCGACGCTCCAGCGCTTTAAACGATAACGTTATTTGCTCAACATTTATATTTCGACCGATAACTACGAAATGACTTTGCGTTTCTTGGTTTTCATCACCATAATCAATCATAAAGGTGCTCGCAACCCCCTGAACGACAATGGATGCATCGATTCCCTCTACCGACAAAAGCCCTTTATAACGAAGAAGATCATGTCCCATTGATTCTACCAGTTCCACAAGCCACTCTTTAAAATCAGAAAAAGAGAGTGGATTTTCAGCGTAAAGTGTCAAGGTATCTACGTGTGAATGACGATGATGTTTGGTTTCATGCGATTGATTTAAAACCGTTTGATTTAACGAGGCATACTTGGTATGTGATGCATCAAAACGGTCTTCATTTAAAAGATGAAGATAAGTTTGATCCTGTTTTAAAAGAGAAACTGGAGCTAATGGATTTATAGCTTTTAACTTACCTAAAAGGGAATACGGTGTTGATGAGGCTTTCGTGATGTAAATCCGATCAGCAAAAGCGATTTGCTCCAACGATTCACGGTAGTGTTCCAATGCTTGATCCCCATTGAGTGCATCCACAAGGGTAATAATTTCGTTTAAAAAGAAATGGTTTTGGATTGGTTGTGACTTTAAAATCGTTTGAATTAAGGGATTTACTTCCGCAAGTCCGCTTGTTTCAATGATGATTGACTTCAAGTGCATCTTTTGGGCCTCAAACTGTTGCTTTAAGTCTAGAATCGCACGTTCAAATTCACGATCATCGACACAACATAAACACGCACTGTTAATTTCAAAAATACGATCTTGATCATATTTAATAAATGCTTTATCCAGGTTTACAGATCCAATTTCATTGATAATTAAACCAATTGTATCGTCTTGAGACTCACGTAGAATTTGATTGATGAATGTTGTTTTTCCAGATCCTAAAAACCCAGAAATAATTGTAATTGGGATCATAGCGCCCTCCTTATTAATAATTCTATTATGCGTGAGCGACAGAATTCACGCAAGTAAAAAGTGTCTTAATTCAAAATAAAAAGATCCATTGATGCCAATTCAATCAAAGTAGAGAGGTTTGTTTGACAAAACCGGTTTACTTAATTAGAATGGTTAGTGTTGTCGTCACCGATATGTGATGATTTGTGGAGGAAAGAATAACAATATGAAAAACAAAACAATCTTAAGAACCTACTTTAGTTTCTTCTTAAGTGGGATCTTTATCCTAGGTATTGGCGCAATTATGCCAGACCTTATTACAAACCTGAATCTCTCTTATAGCGATGCAGGAACCTTACTCTCAATGTTTGCGGTAGGTAACCTACTTTCTAACTTTATCAGTCCCTTTGTATCTGAACGCTTCGGAAACAAAATTGCGATTGGTATTCTCGCTGCACTTGTACCCTTAAGTTTCTTATCGATTGTAGTATTTACAGAATCCATTCGTAAAATATTATGGCTTGGATTTATCTTAATGGGAATTGGACGTGGTGCCGTAAGTATTTTAAGTAATGCCATCGTTAATGATCTTAGTGATAATAAGTCACGAGACATGAATATGCTTCATACAATTTTTGCGATTGGTGCCGGTCTTGCATCCTTTGTAATTATTGGTTTGAAAAAAATTGGATTTGACTTTAATCAACTCATTCTATTTTTAACTGCAATTACAACCATTTCATGGATTAATTATCTCACCATGGATCTCGATTTAAATGGACAACAAAAATCCACAAATGTTGTGGAAACGCAAAAATTAGACTTCGCTTTCTTTGCAGTTGCATTTGTTATGTTCTTCTATCTAGGTTTGGAGAATACGATTAACGGTTGGTTTATGACCTACTTAAAGAGTATGAACATTTTGTCCGACGCATTTGCTGCAACCCTAGTTTCCTTGACATGGATTATGATAATGATTGGACGTTTAATGACTGCATTTATTTCTCAAAAAGTTAAAGGATCCAAACTGGTGTTGGTTTATACCGTTGGAGCCGCAATCGCATTCTTTGGTCTTGTATCAACAATGAATCCAGTCATTATTACAATTTCGATTTTAGGACTTGGATTATGTCTTGCAGGAATCTATCCAACAAGTATTGCGAATACATCAAAATATGTTATTGGGAACCAAAAACGTTTAGCCTTATTGCTTACATGTGCTGCATTAGGTGGAATCATTACCCCTCAAATTATTGGATCAATTGCAGACCGTACAAGTATGGTTTTCGCGATTAATGTTCTTGCAATCAATGCAATTGCAATGGTATTCTTCGCATTTATCTCTGATCGTAAATTATAGAAATAATTCAAACCACTTTCGAAATAAAGTGGTTTTTTTTGTTAAAAAAAACCAATTCTTCATGAATTGGTTTAAACGCGTAATGTATGCTACGACTCTATCGTAAATATGATTTCATCAGCATCCTGATGTGTTGCGATCTTACTTCCTGCTAATACCACACCGACATAGATCATGAAGTAGCCACATGTATAAATGATGCTTGGAACGCCATTTAGAAAACTTAATGCTACCGGTGGTGTTGAAACATACCCATAATTTGTTTGGATTAGATGGTTAATAAAACTTACGATGATAAAATAACCACCCACCATCTTGATGACACCTAATGTTGCACTTTCCTGCATGGAGAAATGATAACGATACTTCATATAGAGTGGCACTAAAATCATTAATGAATGTCCTACAAAAAATTGTATAAACATCGCATTCGGGAAGCTAAACCCACTGGTATCTGCTAAAATCAAGGCAGTTACGGCTGCAGGAATTCCAAGCAATCCCAAAACTTCATAGATACGTTCCTGTTTCGATACAAGCAGAATAATTGTCATAATCTGCAAAATACGACATGGATAAAGCGGTAACGCGTCATGTAAGGTCAGTTGATGATTCATCGCATACCAACTATAAAGTAACCCCTGTTGAATCAAATAGACGCCAAGGAAAACCCATCGTAACCAAGCATATTTCCCCATTGCAATTTCATCACGTTTTTTAATCACTATTCCGATACAAATCCCCGCCAATATTAACATTAAGAAATGAATCGGCGTATAGAGTGTAAAAGGGTTTTGACTAAAGTATAACTTTTCACTTAATTGACTCATAAAAACTCCATTTTTCTATTTTTAAAGTAACATTCATTATACCCTATTTCACAATAAAATCACACTGATTTTGGCTGAATCAAAATGAAATGACGTTAATAATTACAAAGAATGCATTCCTCCAAATCTAAAACAGAAGGGCTTTAGGTTCTAGCTTTTCTAATAAAACATTGTGAATAAAAAACACCAAAAAGAATTTGGTGTTTGGATCGATCAAATCGACTCACGAATTAATCTATCGTTAAGGATTTAATATAGACAGGATGATTGTTTTTCGCGCGATAACTTCGGTCAAGGATATATCCATTTTTTAAGTAAAGATGCTGCGCGGAATCGGTGGTTAGGATGAGTTTAAAGACTTGATTTGTCTGCGCTTCGCTTTCGACTTCCATCAGTAATTTTGAAGCCAACCCATGTGTTCGATGGGATGGCTTGACCCAAAGTTCACGAACAAACATCACATGCTCCGTAAAAAACCAATGGCTAAGATGATCATATCGATACATGATAAACGCAATGATCTGACCCGCTTCTTCATACGCTAAAACTTCATTGTTTTCTTCACGATTCATTGCTTCAAAAAATTCATGATGATTGCTTATTTCATAACCAAATTCATGAAAATACGCCATAAATGCATCTTTAAAGAGTGCATCGGTTAAGTCATCAATACATACTTTTTTCATTTAATTACCTTCCTTTTGAACCTTTATAATCGTGTCTGCTCTAAAAATATCCAAAGGTATTTTAAAAAAATAAATTTAGAGGGATCTCATCATATTTTTTCATCATTAATCCCTCCTTTCTCTAAAAAAGTATAACATAGAATACATTTCATAATCGATGTTTATTATCACTAACAGACCCTATCAAAAAAAGAACTCATGATCATGAGTTCTTTTTAAACCATTATTGTTGTTTACGTTTCTTTTTAAGACTTACAACATACATCAACCCACCAAGTGTAATCAGTGTCGTCACATTTCGTGATCCAACACCGGTTGTTGGTAATGTGGTTGGTGGTGTGGTTGATGTTTCTGTTTTCTCATTTGGGTCAATGACAATAGGTTTGTCTTCTTCCTTTTGAATCGTTACATCAACTTTAAATTCTTTTACATATGGATTGGATTTCATGCGGAAGAATGAGCGCTGTAAGCGTGTAAGACGTACCGTTACCGCATAAGTTCCTTCCGTATTTTGGTCGACAAGTTCCATAAAATTCGTTTCAATATCAAACGCAATGCCGTCTGGGTTTTGAATATTAAGGGCTTCAATAAATGCCGCTTCTGTGATTGGTTTTGAACCATCTAACGTTACATTTGGATTCAAGGTAATTGAATCTAAAGGTCCCTTAATGGTTTGATCACGATATTCTAAACCAAAAATCGCTTCACGAAGATTATTCGTAACAACCTCAAGGATTGAAGTTGTTGCGGATGCATCATTAAAACTTACATTTGCAAATGATAGTTGTTTATCTAAAGCTGCAAGACTTTCCTCAGTATAAAGTGATCGATCAATGCTCTCAGCAATTTCAATCATCGCTTTAAGCGATGCACGTGCCTTCTCAATTTGATTGCCAACTTCTTCTAAGTTATCAATATGCTCTTGCAATAACTGTGCGAGACTCTCCAGTGTTTTCACATCTGAATTCAGATCATCCACAGCATCTTGCGCTTTAAGAATTGATGCTTGCATGGCTTGTACACCAGTACTTTCATACCCTTCGATATCAATGTTTTTAGCCTTTGTAATCATCGCTACTAAAGCATTGCGTGCATCTCGTATCGTTGAGTCATAAGTAACTGTGTATGTTTCTGTATTAATACCATCCTCTGCTCTTACAACATATTTCATCCCATTAGCGGTTTCAATAGCAGTAATGCTCGCATTCTGCGATGTCTTAAGTTCGAGTTCAGGTAGATTATTTGTTTTTTGTTCATAAACAAAATTGTTATTTTGCGCGAAAGCATCAACTTCTTTTCCATCAACAAGTAATGTCACGTTAAAGTCTTGATGTGCTTTAGCGATCCGATCATAAACTTCCACTTCTGTAATCGCAATTCCTTTTTTGTTGGCTTGTTTGGTCATGTTAATGCGTACCGCATATGTTTCCACGCCATCAAATGTTAACGTATTCATGGTTTCATACGCAAACGGTTTTGCCTTAAGGTTTTGTACTTCAACCCAATTATTTGGATCATTCAGGACTGAATCCTCACTGCTTATATGACCAAATTTTGTTGGCAATTCTGGTTTAATTCCTTCTTTCAAGACTTCAACTACATACGAACCAGGGAATCCTGTTCCATTATCTTCGAAGAAACCAATACTAAAGTTATCAACGAAGCGTGGTGCCATAGTCCCTGCATCCGCAAAGACAATTCCCACCCAGTCTTTTTCACGACTTTGTGCTTGCCAGTTGGTCCAACGGTTTGCAGGACTGTTAGTATACGAGATAACCGCATCGTTCATTGCACTGACACGATCGTTAGAACCTGGACCATCGTTTGTAAAGGATGCGATTGCAGCTGGCAATTCCGAACCGGTCCACATCTTAGCGATGTTATCGCCTTTTTCGTAATCGGCGGTAACGCGGATCGAAAGCGTTGTTTCGGCATTTGCTGTTTCGACCATACCTTTGAGTATATAGGTCCCTGGGGTTTTTAAGTTTTCTTTATCAAAGGTTTCCCAAGTGACATTAAATTCATCAACACGACCCGTATTGTGGTATGCCTTTGCTTTAAGTGGTAGTTTAAAGGATTTATCTTGAGGTGTCACAAGACTAAAGCTTTCAACACCGACATAACCCTCGACAATAACCTTAGCGACAGGTTGAAGTTTTGTACCCTCAACATGACCCTTAATTTCAAAGGTTCCGTATTCTTCAAGACGTTGTTCATCAAATGCATCCCAAGTTACTGAAACGTCTTTATCAAAGAGTGTTTCATATTGGGCTGTAACGGTTTGAGGCAGTTCAATCTTCTTACTGCGATCTGTTCTTATCACGATTGGTTTAAATGCTTTAATCGGTTCTTGAACATCATTTTTCGTTACCGTAAAGGTAACATCGTTGCTTTCATATGATTTACCACCGTAAGCAATATGCGCTTTAACAGTATACGTTCCCTCTTGATGTAAGTAGATTAAGCCCGATTCCATACGAACTCCTGATTTTTCACCTTGGACCACTTCATATGTGATATCAAGTAGTGAAGGTGCAATCACTGTTCCATCTTCAAGGAAACTTTCCAATTTAAAGGCAATGGTTTCCTGAGTTTTACCTTGTAAACGATCGAGTGTAAGGGTTGAATGATCATAAACTGGATCGGAAACAACATAAGTCAAATCATAATCTTTCGAGTTTAACCCATCTTCAGATGTAACACGAACTTTCCCTTGATAATTATTATCGCGGGTAGGTTGGACGACATTTACAAAAGAACCTGGTTTTGCTGTACCCTTAAGAATTGGTAATGCTTTTCCAAATGGTACGCTTACAACATAAACATTTTGATCGGATTTAAAGTTTTCTAACGGTTTGTCATCAAGATGAATCATTTCCAATTCAGCTTTAGAATTGGCTTCAATCTTAAGGGTATCACCGATTACTTTTAATTCAGAAAGACCCATAGGTCTTGGCTTATCGCCATTCATTTGTGAAGTCATATTGAGGCGAATAAACTTCGCATCAACTGTATCAAAGGTGATTGGAATTTCCTTGGTCACATCCCCTGCTGTCACCACAAAATTATCATTTTTACTTTGATTTACAACAGGTGTAAAGGATACACCATCAACACTTGTTTCAATGATTAAGGAAGCAGGTACTTTCGTTGTATTGTCTGTAAAGAAATGAATTCCAACTTGATGGATTGTTTCAATCTTTTCAAACTCTAACATGACCCATTCTTCTTTTTTGTCACCATAATTATTAACCCAGTTGGTCCATCGGTTTTCAAAAGCAATGGTACCATCATTAATCCGTTCGATTCGATCACCACCACTCATGTAGGAGCTTGTAGCGATTGGATACGTATCTTGTGGACGACGCACGGCAATATTTTCTCTTACCGCTTTCGGTTCTAACACTGTAATATGGGCAGTGACCGGATAATCCTGACCACCCGAATGTGCTTGACCGGAAACCTTGATAATGCCTGCTTTCGCAACCATAGCTTCAGAAATAGAGTCCCATGTTACCGGTAAGTTTACTTCCGCACCATTTGAATAATAAGCGGTAACGGTTGAAGGTAAGGTTGGTACGGTGCCCTTTGGCGTCGCAAGGATTGGATCAATAAGATCAGTAATCATGCGCACCCATACGGTTGCCGTTACAGGGCGTGTTACCCCTTCGACGGTTCCATTCACTTTAAAAGATCCAGGTTGTTCGAGGTTCGATGCATCGATGGTTTCCCAACTTACATCCACTTTCTTTTCCGTTCCGTCAGAGTAAATAGCATTTACAGTCGTTGGGAGTTCAGGTTGGACATGTGTTTCGGTAAATACAGAAACATCATCAAATCCTAAAATTTCAGGGGTCTCAGGTTGTTTCTCAATCGCAAAGACTTCAGTCTTTGCTTCAGATAAGTTTTCAGCTTTCGCAGTTAACTTAAAGGAACCTGGTTGGCCATCCGATTTCACAATGACAAGTGCTTTACCATTGAACGCTTTTCGTTGCCATGTACCATCATGTTGTGCTTTATAACGTTCATTACTTGCAGGATCCCCATTATCGACCCCAACAATCTCACCATTTCCCTCTAGGGTAAAGATGATATTATTTTGAGCATTCGGATTCATCACACCGTTTTCATCTACAACATTCACATGAATGTAGGATAAATGATCACGACCATTTTGAATTACACGTTTTTCAGGAGCTAATGCTACAGCTGCAGATCCTTTTGAAGTCTGAATCACATCTTCAGCGATAACGTTGCCCTCTGCGTCTTTCGCAACGGCTTTTAAAGTACCAGGTTTAAAATCCAAACGCCACTCTAAGTATAATTCTTTAGCATTGGCACCTTCCTGATAAGGACGACCATACGCTGTTGTTTTTTGAACAAATGCTTTTTCGCCCAGTGAGACGTCATCTAAGAACAACTCAACCTTCGCCGCATTGGAGAAGATACGTACGGGAATTTTCCCATCGCGTGTTCTCATATTGTAGTCTAAAAGCGATTCTTTCTCCCAGTTCCAGTGTGGTAAGATGTGCACCATTGGATCAGTCTTTACATCTTTCCATTGACTTTGATAGAGGTAGAAATCATTTTTAGGGAATCCAGCGGTATCAATGATACCAAAGTAAGATGATTTTGGTGGCGTTTGATTTTGGTTGTGCCATGGTGTTGGCTCACCAATATAATCAAATCCGGTCCAAATAAACTGACCCGCATACCCTTTTTCATCACGATCTGGAATCCATGAATTGGTTGCTGTTTTACCCCAACCAACATGATCATTACCATAATCCGATTGTTGATACTTACGCGCTGCACTGTTGTCATGCGAACGTAATTCATCCGGGAATGCATAAACACCACGACTTCGTGTTGCTGAGGAGGTTTCAGATCCATAAATTAACCAATCTGGATGTTTTGCACGAATCGTTTTATAAGAATCTTCAGCATAGTTGATTCCAACTGCATCAACTTCAGCACTGATACGCTCATGTGCACCTGTTGCAGCCCAACGGTAAACATCTTGTCCCATGGTTGTATAGCGCGTTTCATCAACTTCTTTCGTCCATCGGTGTAAATTACGGATCGTTTGAACCGCTTTTTCACTACCTCCGTTGGACTCTCCAATTTCATTACCTAAAGACCACATAATGACTGCAGGTGAGTTTTTACCACGTGCAACCATACGTTTAAGGTCATATTCTGCCCATGTTTGGCCTTCAAGTGCTTCGGGATGGGTTGCTTTTGCATCGAAGAAACGACCATAATCATAAGGCTTTTTACCACCATACCATGTGTCAAAGGCTTCATCGATAATCATAAGTCCCAAATCTTCAGCAATCGCAAGGAGCTTATCATCTGCAGGGTTGTGTGTAATTCGAACAGCGTTAACGCCCATATCTTTTAGAATTTCCATTTGACGTCGCATTGCATCATAATTCGCAACTGAACCCAGTGCACCTTGATCATGGTGCATTGAAACTCCATAGAACTTAACATCGTTACCATTTAATGAAAAACCGCCATCAGGAGTCCAATTCATAAAACGATAACCAAATCGTTCGATTGTCTCATCGACGACACGATTATTTTTTAAAACTTGTGTTTTAACGCGGTACGTTACCGGTGTGTCGATATCCCATAACGTTGGATTTGTAACCTGTATGGTTGAATCCAAGGTGTGTTCTTTCCCAGCTTGAATTTCAACTTCTTTCGTTTCGGATGATCCCATTGAAGTTCCATCAACCGTTACAACTTCAGTTTTAACTTTAACTTTTTCAGCTTTTTTTGATTTATTTACGATGGTCGTCTTAACATCAGTCGTAACCTCATGACCAACTTCTTTTTCTAAGTTTGGTGTTAAGACGGTTGTTCCATACTCTTTTACGGAAACATCGTCAGTATACGTTAAGGAAACATCACGATAGATTCCACTTCCTGAATACCATCGACTACTTGGCTGTTTATTCACAACTTTGACCGCAATCGTATTCGGGCCTTCTTGATTGATATAATTCGTTATATCATAAGAAAAAGGCGTGTAGCCGTTCGGATAGTTTCCAACTTCTTTACCATTCACAAATACCGTGGAATCCATATAGACGCCACCAAAATTTAAACGAACATGTTTGTCCATCTTTTTATCAAAAATAAATGTTTTGCGATACCAACCCGTACCACCATTTAACAAACCACCCTCATTTTGTGCCGGTGAGTTATGGTCAAAATCAAAAAAGATTGACCAGTCATGAGGTAATGATAACGATTGCCAATCTGTTTCATCATAATCAACTTCGCTTGGACTTGATGCGCCTGAAACATTCAGCTTAAATTTCCAATCATCATTAAAATCAACATTTCGTGAATCTGTTTTGATTACAACAGGTTCCACGACAGCAGCATGGATTGGGGTTTTTTCTATGAAAACACTTGAGCACGTCACAGCTACCACCACCCCCATAATTTTAACTGCTTTTCTAAATGACGAATTCATACTCTTCCTCCTATTTAGTAAAAACCAGTAAACATTTAAATATCTTTAATCGATATCTTTACCAAAGATATTTCTCATGTATTTCATATTGTTAGCGCTTACGTGTCCATTATTGCGTCTGCAAGCATACTTGTCAAGTGTAAACGGTAACATTTCACAAGTAAAATATTGGTAAACTTTACTTAATTCCCGAATACCCTTGTATGAGTGCTTTTAACCCTAAACGTTACTTGATTATCGTTGTTCGTCAATTAACCTTAAAAATCCTTTGGTAAAGCGTAAAAATAGAAATATGATATAATAATAGAAAAATGGAGGCACTATGAAAAAAATCACAACCTTACTTGTTATGAGTTTTTTTGTTTTAATTTCACTGACCGGGTGTTCACAGACCCCTAACCAACCGAAACCGGATGCGTCATCAGAGGTTCAAGACTTCTCAAAAGACACCAATCCTGTCGTCACAATCGAAATGGAAGATGGAGGTATTATTAAAGTAGAACTTTATCCAGATATCGCTCCAAACACCGTAAACAATTTTATTAGCTTGGCTCAAAATTCGTTTTACGATGGCTTATTATTTCATCGCGTCATTCCGGGATTTATGATTCAAGGTGGTGATCCTAAAGGAACCGGAACTGGTGGTCCTGGCTATACGATAAAAGGCGAATTCGCTCAAAACAATTTTGATAATCCTATCAAACACCAACGTGGTGTGATATCGATGGCACGTAGCAAAGGCAATGATACAGCAGGTTCACAATTTTTTATCGTAACCAGCGATTCCCCTCATCTTGACGGAAGTTATGCCGCTTTTGGAAACGTTATTGAAGGCATGGAGACCGTTGATCGCATCGTGAATGTGAAAACAAATCAGGAGAATCGTCCTGTCGATGGAAGCGAACAAGTTATGAAGCATGTAACAGTGGATACCAAAGGGAAAACCTATACCACTCCGACTCAAAGTTAGGTGTATTATGTAGAGACAGAGGATGCGATAACCGTACAGAAGATGTACGGTTTTTTATGTTATAAAAAAAGGAGTTTCCATGAAATGGAACTCCTTATAATCCGTTGATTCTTTAGTCTAGTTTGAGGTTGGGAGGACTCGATTGACTTCTCCCGCTAAATTCGAAATTGGAAGTGTCTGAAGCACTACTTGACCGGGTCCAGTCAACTTAACCAAGAAGAACCCTTCACCACCGAAAAATTTATTACTTAAACCTTTTACGGTTTCAATTGCATAAGATACACCGGATTCAAACATAAATAAATTCCCTTGATCGACTAATAAGGACTCACCTTCTTGAAGATCATACGTAATGAGTGACCCATCCGCTTCAAGAAAGAGGTTCCCAATGCCTGAAAATTTTTGAAGAATAAAACCCTCACCACCAAAGAATCCAGCCGATAATTTTTTGGTGAATTCGTTGGAAAATTCAACGCCTGGTTCCGAAGCTAGAAAGGCATTTTTTTGAGCGATAAAGGTTTTAGAACCGTCCATAACGATATGTTTAATTACACCTGGCATCGACATTGCGAACGCAATTTCTTGATTGGAAGCCTCAGCAGTATACGTATTTTGGAAAAATCCTTCTCCCGAAAAAGCACGGCCAAACGCTTTCTTAAAGCCGCCTCCCGAATGTACCTTATAAGTCATATTGGAGGTCATCCAAGACATATTTCCAGAACTTGTAACTAAGGACTCCCCCTCATTAAGAAAACAGCGTAGGACTGGATAAGTCCCTTCAATTTTAAATTCCATAAACGTTCTCCTTTTCTTGAATTATATCATAAACAACAAAAAGAGGCATTATACCTCTTTAGTGTTCTTTACGATAAGACTTATAAACGAAAACCATTCCCACTAACGCTACGCCCAATGCGCCGTATAGCAGTGTTTTTGATGCGGAAACCCCAGTGTTTGGCAAGGTTTTTGAAGTAGGTGTTGCACCTTGATCCGATGGACTTGGAGTATCTTCTTTTGTTGTTTCAGAACCACTAGGTTTTTCCGTTTTCGGCTCCTCCACCTTCGGTTCCTCTGTTTTGGGTTCCTCTGTTTTGGGTTCTTCTGTCTTTGGTTCGATTCCCTTAAGTTTTTGATCCAATGCCTTCAATTTATTAAACGCATCATCCGCAATTTGCAGCGTGTGTGCTTGGTAATCAAAATCAGCGGAACGCATCATAAAACGCTTCTCTATATTCAGTTGATCTTCAATTAAAGCATCTTCAAGTTCCTGCCATTGATTCTGAATTTCTTTACGTTTCGCATCATCTCCAAACACTTGATGCGCAATTGAATTCGCATTCCAATACCATGAGTTTTCATCAAATGATGTACTCGTAACTTGGTAAGATTTATGCGTATCCGTTATGGTTCCCATATAAGGAATATAAGGCGAAACCAAGGGTGAACCCACAGCAAGCCACATTACCGCACCCGCATCTGTTGGCAGCGATTCTTTAATTTGAAAGATATGTGCTTCCATTGTATTAATATTACCAATTGGATATTTAAGTCTTCCTTTATCGTATTCTCCGATAATATTCCCTTTGTTATCCAATTTAATTTCATCGGAAGGAATAAAGTCTGTACCTTCGAGTCGGTTCCGTTGGAATTTCATCACATCCTTCAACCCAACCTTACCATCCATCGATTGTAGTAATTCAAAGGTATCATCATCATAATTAATGGTGCTGTTTGGGTTGATTGCTTTGATCCCAGACCAAACGCGAGAACGGTTCCCCTCACTCATTTTTATTGGATTGTATGAATTTGCGATATGGAATGATCCATTTTGTTCAACATAGCGACCGGCTGCTATCGCAGTCTCTTTAAGCTTTTCGGACTGGATTACCGCTCCCTCATCAAAACCATCAAGCGTTCCAAGGTAAAAAGCATTTGGAAAGACCCCAAACTTATCATCAGGGAATTTAATGGCCGCATATTGGTGACCGGAAAGAATTTCCATATACCACACTTCATCCTTGTCCGCTAAAACAACAATATTTCCTTCGCCAGCACCCTTTTCATCAATTACGTTTGCAATAAGTTCGATCCCTTCACGAGCAGATTGAATGCGCGGTAAAATTAACGTTGTGATGGCCGCCTCTGTTAATCCATCCGATAAATAGGGATCCACAGTTTTATAAGCTGGATCATATTTTGCAGATACCGTAGCCGTCATCACAACCCCTTTTTCATTAATTCCAGCAGCATCATACATACCTTCTTGCGGGGTTACATCAGGAATCGCCGTGTATTTAAAATTATGTTCACTTTGTGGATAGCTAAATCCATTCGATGGGTCTACAAATGGAACCGAATTATCAATCATCCGTTCCCCCACATTTTTAACAACAAATGTTTTATTATGATTTAATTCAAGGTCTTCAGTACGACCAATAATTACAGAACCATCCTCGGTTAAATTTTTCCCAACAATGATACCGGTACAAGCAAAGGCACTTGTAATGGATAAGCTCATACCCACAAGACTTAATAGACCTGTTAATGCAAATTTTTTTATTTTATTCATAGTTTCCTCCATTTATAAAAAAATGCACACGAAAACATAACGTAGTTTGTTCTTTTGTACCTCCCTTTCTATGTCTAAATTCATAGTATCATAATGTTTATTTTTGAAAAGATACGATTGGAAACTGGGCAATCATGTAATATTTTTCATCCATTAAGGTCTGGGCATGACACATCTAAAATAAAAAAAACGATATACATGATGTATATCGTTTTCGTTCTTATGACTTCACAAGTACGGGTTCCTCATTTTGTAAGGATTGAGGGGATTCATGATACGTTTTAAGATTTAATTCTTCTAAGTCGTGTGCAACACAGACCGCACTGACCCCATCATCCACAACATTAATTGCCGTGACAAGCATTTCGACAGGACGGTTAATTGCGAGAATAAAACTGTATGCAGCAAGAGCATATTGGTTTGTATATCCCATTCCTGTAAGGATTGTAAAGAGTAGAATGGCTCCCGATCCCGGTGCAGCTGGCGTACTGATGGAACCAATGATGGTTAGAAGAATAATTGAAACTAACTCAACGATTCCAACATGATACCCTGCTACCGATGCAACAAAGAGCGTCGCAATAATTTGCATGACTGCAGTTCCTGTCATGTTAATGGTGGAAGCGAGAGGCACAATAAAAGAGGCGACCGCTTCATCAACACCAAGCTCATTCATTACGGTCTCTTGTGTCAATGGCAGCGTCGCTGCTGATGATGAGGTAGAGAAGCCAAATACAGCAACTTTATACATCTTCTTAATAAATGGAATGGGTGATAACCCCGTCTTGATTGCAATAAAGAGCGGAAACAACACAAACCCTAAAACAAGAAGTGTTAACGATGTTAAGATCATGTAAATGAGAGCGGGTTGTAAGTAATCCGTTCCATATGATGCGAGCGTACGAACAAGCAAACAGAAAATTGCAATCGGACCAAACTTCATAATAACGACATCCAATAATTTCATGGAAAGAAGATAAATTTCATCAATAAGTTTCGGTAAAACTTCCATTTTCTCACCGAGTTGTTGAGCCATAACACCTACAATAAGCGCCAGCACTACAACCGCGATAATATTTGAATTACTGCTGAGTGTTCCTAAGGCGTTATTATTAAACGCATTAAGCAACATCGATAATGGGTTGGTCTGATTCACAACCCCTTCGGTAATCTCAATTGCACCGAGATTCGCAATTTGGAAGACCCCTAATTTATAAGCGGTAAATCCAGTAACACTTGCTAAGACGATTGCGATGGCCAAGAGTTGCATAAAATTACCGAACCCTTTTTTGGCGAGTTTATTTAAAACGCGTGTTTCTTGAATTTGTTGAATTGAACGCACAATTGATGTGAAAATGAGTGGCACTAATACAAGTTGTAATAAGCGCATAAAGATCTGACCAATAATATAGAAAATACCAATTGCTGTTGTATTTGCCGGCTGTAAGATATCCGCAAACAATAAATCATTAATTTGCTTCCATAGTGAAGCATTACCATTTCCAATCAAGGTTTCTCTTAAAAAGATAAAACCAAGACCGACCCCTAAACCTAAAACCAATGTCCAAATAATTCTACGTGTGAAGTTGTTTTTCTTCATATTTCCCTCCTGTATTTGGTTCCAAATAATAAGTTTTCCAAAAAAAAAACTTATTTTGAATCAAATAAGTCCGAAAAGAATATAAATATATACTAAAAAAATATATTTTTACTCCTTATAAACATCTCGTGCTTACTTAAAGGATTCGTATGTAGTGTATCAAAGTTACTCTAAGAATTCAAGACCCATAATACGACAAAATATGATTTTTAAAACAAGGGTCCGAAACGGAAATAAAATAAGGTTTCATGATTGCTTGTGTTTTCTGTGCTTGGGATGAGGCAAGTACAATGGTTGGATGATAAACCCTAAACCCCATCTTTCCCGGTGTATGAGCCGATTTTAAAATTTTAAGCTTATCAAAATCATCGCCACAAATCGCAAAAAAACCCGGATTCGATTCATCTGATACATAGATGAGCAGACCATCTTTTAAATCTGATAGGCAGTATGGAATGTTTTGTAAATCTTGAATATCTTTTTTCCAAAGTGTTACAAAATGACCCTTCTTTTGAGGCGTGCTCCGCCCCTCTCGAAAAACAATTTCAAATTGATGGTTAATCATAACATTCATCCCTGAATAGGCTTCATTATAGGGATCTCGTGACATGATATTTACCGGAATACCTGCTTTAAGCAGTGCTTCAATGCCTTCTGACATATAAACTCCTCTCATTAAAAAGAAGTCCTAAGACTTCTTATTTGTTTATTTCGTATTCAAGAACATCCTTCGCAATGTCCGCTTGTGTTACCGTATGGTCGTCGTTCACAATCATGATTTTCTTACCATCTAAAGCATCTTCACCATATTTTTCTTTAAGGTAATTCAGGGCTTCACGTTCTTTAACTTTATCTTGAATAATGTCTTTTTCGATTATTTTTTTAACGATTACACCAACACCGAGTACGGCTGCTGCACCGAATGCTACTTTAAATAATTTATTCATAATAGTACCTCCTTGTTAGTAATATTATAACACGCCCTCTCACGATTATCATTAATTATCATAAGACGTTCACATCAATTAAATGTTCCGCAATATATTCCGCCACGCCATTCTCATCATTACTTCTCGTAATCGTATCCGCAACGATTTTTAAAGTATGTCGAGCATTTTCCATTGCAACACCAATCCCCGATTGTTTTATCATGGTTAGGTCATTATCACTGTCACCAAAACAAATTATCTCATTGGGTTGTATCCCACGACTTGCGGCATATGCCATTATTGCATCGCCTTTATTAATGCGCTTAGGCATTATTTCCGCCCACCCAGGCGCAACCATTAACAGATCAAAATCCGACTCCATTTCAAAAGCAATACGTTCCTTTACCAATTCCGTATAGTCTACATTTTGAATATAGACGATTTTCAGAATTGAATCTCCCTTTTCAAAACGGTCGTGAATATCGTCTAAATGATTTATTTTAGACACTCTTGTGCCATCACTAAAAAATCTCAAGCGATCTTCATCTTCACCAAAAACAAAATCTTCTTCCGATTTGGAATCCATTTGAAAATATATAATGTCATCAAAGCAATAGAGAATGCCCATAAAATACTTCGTACCCAGTGCCTCCATGCGCTCACATGCTTCATAACTCATTGGAGGTTCAATTGCCTTATAATTTCGAATAGGATGCTCTACACGCATCCCATTGAGTGACACAATGGGAATTTCATTTGGATCAAGACCCAAGGCTTCCGCTATCGCTGCAGCACTTTCATAATTTCGGCCCGTCGCAAGCATGAACTCATATCCTTGATTGCGCGCTGCATGAATCACCTCCCGTGTACGGTCCGTAATGACATGTTCAGAATTCAATAAAGTACCATCAATATCACTTGCTATTAACTTAATCATAAAAAGCTCCTTTATCTATTTATTTTCAAGATTTTTCATTACTTCCACTAATTTGTTAAACATCGCGTCCTCATAAGGGCTGTGTCCACTTGCCTCCACCAAATGAAATTGCACCTGATCCAGTTTTTGTGCTAACGCATAAGCACCACTGGGGCGACAATCCACATCATACCGTCCATGCACAATTTCAGTTGGAATCGATTGAATACATTCAATATGATTGAGAATGTATTGATCATCATCCCAAAACATGTTATTCGCAAAGAAATGACACTCAAGCGTCGCAAGACTGATGTCACCATCAGAGATTTCTAAATCCTGTGCCTTAGGTACCAAATGTACTAACGAGCTTTCCCATGTTGACCACGCTTTTGCACACAGTCGTTTTTGCTCATCATCGCCTTTGGTGAAAACATGATAGTAAGCACTGATTAAATCATGACGCTTATCAGGAGCAATGACAGCTTTAAATGCTTCATGTTCTTCTGGGTAAAAATACGATGCCCCTTCTTGATAGAGCCAATCAATATCCGATTTTCTTCCCAAAAAGATACCTCGCAATACCAATTGCGAAACACGATTTGGATGTTTAATCGCATATAACAGTGCTAATGTTGATCCATAACTCCCACCAAATACAATCCAAGACTCAAGACCATAATGTCGACGAATCATTTCAAGATCTTCAACACCTGTAAAGGGCGTATTATTTACCAAGGTCGCAAAGGGTTTTGACTGACCGCAACCGCGTTGATCAAAAGCAATCACAAACCATTTCGTTAAATCAAAAAAACTAAATGATTTCTCAGAGATCGACCCACCCGGTCCACCGTGTAAAAAAACAACCGCAGGATTCTCGCGATTTCCACGCGTATAAACCGCTAATGTTTGACCATCATGCGTTCTTAATTGTTCTGTTATTTCCATCTTTAACCTCTTTTTCTTTTTATTATTATATCATGAATTTAAATTTGTCTAGAAAACTTGAAATAATATATCGTAATCGCTATTATTAGTATGTTATGTAATTGAAAAGAGGTCAAACTATGAACGAATTACAACGCGAAGATTATAATATTTTAGTTTGGGTTAAAGCATTTTGTGAACGAGAGAAGATTAATTATTTCCTTTATGCAGGGACATTACTGGGTGCGATTCGTCATCAAGGTTTTATTCCCTGGGATGATGATGTTGATATCGCAATGGAGCGCGAAGATTTCGAACGGTTTGATACACTCATGGCCAAAGAACTTGACCATAATTCACCTTACCGATACCAATCACGCATTAAGGATAAATACCTTGCGATTGAGTATTCCAAAGTACGCTCCGATGTTTTAAAAATCAAAGAAACTGTTTCAAAAACACAAAAAGGATATGAAGGTGCATGGGTTGATATTTTCCCAATGGATCGCGTTCCAGACGACGAGACGCTACGTCGTGAACAATTTGAGCAGGTCAATAAGTATACGCGTCTTCTACGCATTTTCTTATTAGTTCAAGAAACGGAGAATGATAAAGGCGTTAAACTTATCGTAAAGAAAACAATGCAATTTCTTAATGAAAAATTATACAAGATTAATGTTTTTATTCCAATTTTGATGAAAAAACGCTATAAAGCCATGACCAAATATAAGGACGTCGATACGACATATATTGGAGACTTAAGTTATTTATACTTTGAAAATTACGACCAATTTAATGCAACGTTAATTGATCGTAAATATATTGAAAACCCAGTCGAGGTTCTCTTCGAAGATGAGATGTTTAAGGTGCCAACCGATTCCGATGCAGTGTTAACACGTGCATTTGGTGACTATATGACACTCCCCAAAGAAGAAGACCGAAAGATACACCGTATTGAAACCTTAGAATCATAAAAAAAAGTGTATGTTCCCATATCTGGAACATACACTTTTTTATTTAATCTGCAAAGTTATCAAAATACCCTTGAACAAACACAATAGGCGTTCCTTTATCGCCAGAACCACTTGTTAAGTCACAAAGTGAACCAATAAGGTCAACCAAACGACGCGGTGTCGTTCCTTGTGCAGCCATATTGCCAACTAGATTATCATCTTTATCTTTAATATGAGCTTCAATTGCTTTCTTAAGCGCTTCACCTTCTAAATCTTTAAAATCATTATCGGCAAGATACTTAAGTTTCAATTCATTCGGTGTACCTTCAAGCCCTTTTGTGTAAGCTGGAGAAACTGTAGGATCTGCAAGTTCCCAAATCTTTCCAATTGGATCCTTAAACGCACCATCTCCATAAACCATAACTTCCACATGCTTTGAAGTTGCTTCAAGCATACGTTTTTGAATATCTTCAACTAAATCTGTGCACTCTCTTGGGAAAAGTTTTACAGAATCTTCAGTAGATTTATTTGAGCCAAGGAGACCATAGCGTTCATTATAACCACTACCATCAACACTTTCATTTAAAATATCGTCGAGACCACAAACAATTTTCGCTCCATTATCGCGTAAAATTCGTTTCGTACGTGGATTGGTATGAATATCACACGCTAAAACTTTATCTGTATAATCTAAGATTGTGCGTGGGTTGTTTGAGAAAATAATTTCAACTTCCGCACCTGCTTCTTCAATAATGCTTGCGTAATAAGCAACGTAATCAATTCCAGTGAAAGGGTGTTTGTTCTCACCAAACAAACCACGATATTGCTCAAGATTTAGAACATCACTATATGGGTTAATACCTGATGCATCAAGCTGATCAAGACTCACAAGTTCATTACCTACTTCATCTGAAGGGTAACTTAACATGAGCACTACCTTATCAACACCTTTAGCGATTCCACGTAAGCAAATTGAAAAACGGTTCCGTGAAAGGATTGGGAAAATCACACCCACAGTTCCACCTTCCATTTTCTTATTTACATCTTTTGCAATGGCATCAACAGAAACATAATTTCCTTGAGCACGAGCAACAATGGACTCCGTTAATGCGATAATATCACGATCACGTACATCAAAATTTTCACTCTTTCCAGCTTCCAAAATGCTTTCTGTAACGATTTGAGCTAAATCATCACCTTCACGAATGATCGGACAACGAACACCTCTTGAAACAGTACCAATTTTTCTTTCCATATATAACATCCTTTTTCTTTATAAAACACTGAAAGCCTCGTATAGAGGCAATCCATTAATGATTCTAACACATTTAAGCATAAATTTAAATAAAAAATATAAAACAGTATCACTTTAGGATACGTTTATGCTATGATATCACTAAAACAATTTTAGAGGTTAACCAATGAAGTCAATTCGTTATTATATTTATTATATGAAAGTCAAAAATAAGAAAGCAAAAGATCGAGGGATGCAATTTGAGCTCGATGCCTTTAAACAATTATCACAAATTCCAAAGTCGTATACGTATCATGGCACATATATTCCGATCCATCGAAATAATGGCATTACAGAAATTGATCTCATTGTCGTAAATTGTCACGGTATCTTTTGTTTTGAGGTTAAATACACAAAGCACCCGTTCATAGGATCACAAGATGCTCAGTTTTGGTATAAAAAAGGTACTCATCAACGTATACGTAATCCTTTTATCCAAAATCGCTATCACGTCGAAGCACTGGCCACCTATTTAGGTATGGATGCTGCCTTGATTAAAAATTGTGTTCTTGTTAATCAAATCGATCAGCCTTTACCCGATCTATTCACCCTTAAATCTGCGATGACTCAAACACGTTCGACCTCAAATCGTCTGTCTCAATCCGAGATCCGAAGCATTAATCGATTATTACTCAAACGACAGCGGTGGATGCTCTTTAAAAAATGGAAACATCGTCGTTATCGTAAAAAAATGTCCAAAAAAAATAGAACGCTCAATTAAGCCGTTCTATTTTTTTAAGGCACCACTCAAATCAAAATGATATTGCGTTGTATTAATGGTTAGGGTACCTACAGCCATTCGACCACTTTTTTTAAGATAATACCATTGATTCTTATAGTGTTTCCAACCGGTTTTCATGGATCCTGATGATTCTAAATAATACCAATCTCTACGAACCTTTTTCCATCCTGTTGCCATGGCCCCTGACGATTCGAAATAATACCATTTTTGATTGATTTGCTTCCAGCCTGTCACCATGGATCCCGATGGTTCCAAATAGTACCATTTCTGATTAATTCGCTTCCAACCCGTAGCCATCATTCCGGATGGTTCAAGATAATACCATTTATTCTTATCTTTTTTCCAACCAGTCGCCATAGCGCCTGATTTTTCAAAAAAATACCACTTATTTTCAATTTTACGCCAACCACGAATCATGGTAGCATTCTCATCAAAATAATACCATTTTCCCTGAATCTTTGACCACTGTTGACTCAAAGCACCGTGTGGTGTTAGATAATACCACTTATTCGAAATCTTTTTCCAACCTGTAATCATGCCTTTATGAGGATCAATCACAAATCTTTTATTCATAAGCGTAATCATCCCGGTTTTTGGATTACCCTTCTCATCAAAATAGTATTTAGAACCCGAAATTGTTTTCCATTGTCCTTTTACTAACTTAAGATTCTCGTCGCGATAGGACGATCGACCTTCTAAGCCTTGCCAACCCGAGTAGAGTAACGGTTCCTTTAGTTTAACCTTGGTCTTTATTTTCTTCTTATCTCCCTGATTTATAGCAGGATTTTTCTTTTGACCCTTTAATTCGAGCGTTTCAATTTCCTTAAGAATCTGAGCCAACTCAATAGAGTCACTGCGTTCTTGTGCATTTTGAAGTTTTTGCCTTAAAATCGCTTTATCTTTTTCCGAGATTTTATGACTTTGAGTTATTTTGAAACTAACATGTTCCACGCTTGTGATAAATAAACGATGCTCCTCATTTAATTGACTTGCTTGTTTACGAACCTTATCAAGTTGATGCTCATCTTTACTCGACTCAATTTCCCCCACCAGCTTTTCAAAATCTTCAACGGTCAGAAATTGAAATGTTTCGTGCAACGTTTGTTTTAACTCATTTTTTTTATTTTGAAGATTAACACGCTTTTCCTCGTCTGTGATCATCTTTTTAATTGCTTCAATTTTGCGACGTTTCGTTTCTCCTTCAAGTGCTTTTATTTGATTGAGGTAATCGTTGCGTCTTGAATTTGTAAGCATCGCCTTACCTTCAAGATATCTTTGAAATTCGATGTCATCCGGATTACTTGATTCATCCAACACAGGATTTTTTTGCTCATCCTTATCTTCTTGATCCAGGCGTTTCCATGGCTTGCCACCTTTTTTTATATGTTCTAATTCAATCTTCTCAAAAAAGGGTATCACTTGTCCCTCAAAGTCTTTTGAATTCATCCAAATGCTCGCGAGCTGCTCCGCATAGTAACTGCGACTATTTTGATCGAGACGATCAAAGGACTGAATCGCTTTAAGATACGACGCTATGAGATTGCCATCTCGCTCTATTTTTTCTTCTAAAGCTTGAATTTCCGCTCTTAACTGATTGAGCTGCATGTCATCGATGGTTTCTTTTGAGCGATCAATAAAGTGTCTTATTTGATAACCGGATAAAAATCTATTTTGGCTCAATTCACGTTCAAAACGTTCAAGATTGCGTAATCGTTTTTTCTGTGCAACACTTTTTTCAACGATTGATTTAATTTGATTTATTTTTTCTTGTCGTTGATGAATTGGTGTTCGTTCAATCATACGAATATACTTTTCGATATGATCAACATGACGTCCAATATCTACTTGATCATCATCCATATCTTCAAGTGAAACCAAATAAGCTTTTAAAGCAACCAAATCACGGGCACGCGGCACGCTTTCATCAGCGTAAATCGACGCATCAAATCCTATAACACTTGCAGTACACAATACAGTACATGCCAATGATAACAGTCTTATTTTCATGTACAAAATCTCCTTAAACTGTAGAATGCCCTTAGGATAATTGAGAACGTTTCAAATGTAAAGACTAAAAATTAAATACGCCAAAGGGTAGTTAAAGTGAATTTAAAATGAGATAAAGAAATCAAAAGCAAGATAGTCACAACACGTAAAATTTATACGACATCTAAAAATCATCAATGAAGGCTTTACGGTCCCCTATCCGCAATCCATAACGATTTCGAAGATCATGTCATAAGAGCATGATAAATCATGTAGGAACGCAAGCCGATTTGGTATAATAAAAAGGTAAGAAGGAGGCATAATATGAAACTAAATATTGACTGTGTAAGAGATATTCTACTCCATCTCGATCACCCCGAACCAACCATCACCTTTGAAGCACTGTCACTGGGTGATTTGCAAAATGTTTATCAACAGCATGAGTGTCTTGATCATCTCCGTAAAATGCATCATGCACATATTGTAACCTTGTCACAATCGGATTCGGAGAATCCTTCAATTCAATTAACTCCAAACGGACGGAATCTTATCGATGCTGTTAAAGATGATCGCCTTTATCAGGAATTCAAAAAAGAAATCAATGAAAAGTATCCAATCTATACAGTCGAAATTTTTGCTTATGGACTGTTTGCATACCGTTCTACACGATATGGACTCTAAGAATGCACTGTCGTTGCATTCTTTTTTTTGTCTTTAAAGGAATGATTCATTTGAATTAGGACGAAAGAAATTACTGCCGGAACTACCCAAGCCAAACCCTGTCCATTTAGCGGGACTCCTTTCAAAAGCGATCCATTCGTAAACACATACACATCAATGATTGAAACCATCGACATTAAGGTCGTGACACCAATTGTTGCTTTATATACTGAATGCTTGAGTTCCGCAAACAATTCTAGAAAGCTCAATACAATAAGAACCATGGCAATTGGATAGATTGCTTCCAATAAAGGAACTGATATCTTTAAAATCTTACTTAACCCTAAATTTGAGGTAATAAAACTCCATATTGAAATCGCAATAACCCAATTTTTATATGAATACCTTGTTTTCGATGAAAAATACTGGCTGCACGACGTAATTAACCCCACCGAAGTTGTAAGACATGCTAAGGTAAAAATGATTGCTAATAAAAGAACCCCAACTGGTCCAAAAATATGCGTGATGATATGCGCAAGGGTTTGTGCGCCGTGTTCTGAATAACCGTATGCATGACCACTAAGCGCACCTAAATAGGCAAGAGATCCGTAAACAATCATCAACAAGACCCCTGCAAATAAACCGGATCGAACGGTATTTTTTACGACATCTGATTCTTCCGTTATTCCAAGACTTTGAATGATTTGCGCAATGACAAGTCCAAAGTTTAAAGCAGCAATGGTGTCCATCGTAAGATAACCATCAAGAAAGCCTTGAACAAAAGGTGTGGTTTGATAATTTCCAATTGGTGTCGTAAAACCATCAAACGGTTTTATAAAACTTCCTACAAACACAATAATCATAAGCACAAGTAAAAGGGGTGTTAGGACTTTCCCCATTCGATCTACCAATTTCGTCGGATTTTTAGAAATAAAATACGCAATCGTAAAAAAAACAAATGTAAATAAAAATAAACCAATTTGCTGATATCTTGCCAAAGAACCCAAGAAGGGTGCTACCGCCATTTCAAAAGGCAGACTTCCCGCTCTTGGAATTCCTAAAAGCGGTCCAATAGAAAGATAAATTAAAAACGTAAAAACCAATGCAAATTTAGGATGAACTTTTGATGCAAGAGGAAAGAGGCCTCGATGCTTTGATATGGCAATCACCGCAAAGATGGGAAAACAAACCGCAGTAATATAAAATCCTGCTAAAGACAACATTGTGTGGGATCCGGAAGATTCTCCGAGAAACGGTGGAAAGATTAAGTTTCCCGCACCAAAAAACAATGAAAACAGTGTTAATGAAACAAATAATGTATTTTTTCGAGATAATTTCTGCATATACTTCTCCTTAATTCATAAAATAATCGACAAAAAAACCTCATCCACAAGGGACGAGGTTATCGCGTTACCACCCAAATTCCATACAAAGTATGGCTCTCAACGTACATAATAATACGCGTTTCGGGTAACGGGGAACAGCCGGTATCACTTACTTATTTCAGCAATACATCTAAGTGATGATTTTCAGATACTCTTGAATCATTGACTCTCAGCTAATGTCAACTCTCTGTGCACGCAACAAGTATCGTACTCCTTCACTATCGTAGATTTATTTTCATAATAATAATCAATCTACGGTGGCTTGTCAATACATAATCTCTCAAAAATATTTATTGATGTTTACGACGAGAATCCAAGAACATCAAGAATCCCATTACAATCATCACAAATACAAACCCTGGAAGATCAGACGCACGACCTGTTGAAGGTAAATGACTTTCATCGTTTACACCATTGTCATCTGAATTTGATGTTTCATCGCCTGCACTTTCATTTGTGCCAGGCTTTTCATTCGGCGTTTCTCCAGGTTTTTCTTCCGGTTTTTCAGGTGTGATACCACCATTACCATTTTGATCTTCTTTTATCAATTCTATGGTTTGAGTACGTGTTTGACCATTTTGGGGATTTAGATCAAATGACAGTGTTTTTATATTTGATGCTGAGCGCATCAACATGTTTTGATCATTTAATGAAATTTCAACGTCAATCGTATCAACAGATTGCGATGGATCACTAACACTTACAGTTAGCTTTCCATTTTCATAACGGAAAAGATAAGAACCAGGTTGAAGGTTTAATGAACGAATTGGTAAGTCTTCAATATCAAGATTTAGGTGATCTTCCTTAAAGACATTCACCGCAATAATCTGTTGTTGTTCATCATATGCTGCGTGCATTGACGCATCATTTCTTAAAATATGAATTGGATTTGCTTGACTCAATGATGCTGTTTCAGCTTGGTTGTACTGCGGTAAGATCATGACAGCGTAGGATGCATTATCTGCATGAGCTGAATGATTTTGTCGAATGGATACGAAATCATTTTCATACTCTTTATCATTACCAAACAAGGTATTAATTGATTGGTAGGTTCCTTTACGCGTTTCATATTCAAATGTAATAGGTGCCTCTTCTAAGAATACATAGCCAACAGCATCATGATAATGACTGGATTCATAATGAGCCCACATATTTGGTGTGACGGTCATTTCATGTTGTGAATCGGTCAAGACTTTACCATTAATTGAGAATTGATCTCCAAGACGTGTATCGATGATGCGATTTTCAAAAATCGTTTCAATCGTGTCTGGTGAAGTTCCATGAATGTTACTTCCCATTAAAATTACTTTATCGTCTAAGAAAAGATAGGATTTCTGTGCAGTAAGATCTTGTTGATTGAAGTTAGATTTATCGAGCTTCATTACTGCAGCACCATTAGCACCTTGTTCAACCCCACCAACAAAACTTTGGGGTGATAGCAATCGTTCTCCACTGCTTAAGGCGAGTTCACGCGTATCCAATGTTACACCTGGTAAACGATATGGATTCACAGTTGGCCAATAACTGACTCCGAACTGGCGATCATCATGGGTATAGAGGTAATACATACCATCTCCGGTATACCACCCTTGCCCATTTTCACCACTGAAGGACTCAAAATTAGCAATACGATTGGAGTACATACTCAATCCGAGTGTATAACGATCATGATGTACGGCAACACGATCCATCGCAGAGAAAATTGACACTTTCTTTTCAAGTTCAACAGGATCACGATCTGCACTTAATGCTTTTGTGATCTGTTCTGCATGTTTCATATCACGCACATGATCGAGTGGATTAATGGCTTTTTCGATTTTCGGATACCAAAGCGCTGTGACACTTTCCACCTTATCTCTAAATAAGTCAGGGGCAATCTCACTGACAAACAGAAGGTTACCGAGCATGCTGAAGCCACCACCATATGCACTGGAGGACTTCATAAGTTCAGGAGCACGCGACATTCCGCGTCCTTGAACCATTGCCATAAGTTGTCCTTCATGGAGCATACTGATAAATCCACGTTCTAATACAGGGAATAACGTTTGGTATGTTGATTCATCCAAATGCCATGGACTTGGTTGTAATAGCGTTAAAAGGCTTGATACCCCTTCTAAATAAACGGAACCGTATCCGCCTGTATAGGGAATTGTTTTATGTTGAACCATTGATCCATCTTCATAGATACCATCTTCCGATGTCGCAAGTTCAAATAAAGGAACTAAATCGTTTTGAAGGCGCTCTAGCTTGGAAACATCTTCACTTAATAAAGCGGTTCCTAACAAACTCATTGCTAAATCCGTACGGTTTGCTCCAGTCGCAATATCGCCTTTTTTACTCATCTGGTCAACTGCATTCGGTACATAACTTGCCACAACCGCTTCTAACGCCTCAAGGCGTTGATGAGGAAGATAGTCTGCAAGTAAGATTAAACTATCGGTAATTGCTTTGGCACTACCAATTTGATAATCCCACCAATTTCCTTCAAAGACCGATTGATTTCCGTTATAATTAAAGACTTTATAAAGGTGTTCCATACCCGAAACAATTTCTTCATAAACATCTCGTTGTTGATAAAGAGCCGATTCTGGCATTTGATATGCAAGTACGACTGCTTTAAGATTACGGAATTGTTTTGTCATATTCGAAGATTTTGTAGCACTGGTGTTCTCCCAAAGATCTTCACGATAATCATTTGTTTTTTTCATACTACGATAGAGTGATTCGCCTTCACGAATAACTTTATCTTTAAATGAATCTTTAAGAGGACTTGAGATACTGCTATCACCAGTATAGCGCGCTTGCCACTGATGAATCATCGATTGCATCGCTTCATTTTTTTCAGTCGCTATAACTTCTACATGAATCGTTTTTAAAAGTCTTGTTCCTGAGAAAATTTGAATCTCGGTTACCCCTTGTTTTTGTGGTAACAGTAATCCTTCTTCCGTTACATTCACGATTTTTTGATCTTTAGAAATAAATGTCAAATCACGATAGTTAGCATGACGGGGTGTTAATTCAAACTCAATGAAATACCGTTGATTTTCATCAATTTTAAGATTGTCTGATGCAACTGAAAGAGACTGAATCGGTAATGAGGTCGAATTCAAAACCGTCACGGTTACTTCATCATAAACACTTGGATCAAATGCAGATCGAACTTGAACTTTTGCGATTCCCGGTTTTAAACCAACAATCGATCCTTGATCAACAGATACAACGGATGGATCACTGGATGACCACTCTAAAGTTTTTTGATTGATTGTCTTAGGCTCTGTGGAAACCGGTAAGAATATTTTTTGATTTAATGCCATTTCAAGAGCATTCGTATCCAATTGAATGGATGTCGCTCCAATTGGCTTTTCATAAAGCATTAAGTCATCAAGGAGGTAAGATCCTTTCGTATTATGCATCCGGAACACCGGTAAAATCTGTGTCGTTTTATCATCAGTTGTGAATTCCACTTTAAAACGAACCCATTGATCGGAAGCATTAATGGTATCCGCATGGACTACACCTGATAATTTGTTGGCAGCATAACCATCAACTTGTAAATTAATACGAGCTTGAGCTGCATTCAACGTTTCAAGGTTTTCAGATTTAAACCATCCCTCATACACATACGTTGTCTCAGGTTTCACATCATAACGTTTTTGAGGTTTAAAGAAACTTAAAGCACTTTGATCATTACGCTCAAGATTTATCTTCACAGCATACGATCCATCTTTAACATCCGATTTAACCATTTCCGCACTGTAGTACGATGCATCGAGGTTTGAAGATTTATAGCGTTCAAAAACCCATGATTCAGGTTTTAAATCTTGATCCCAGAAACCAACATCCTGATGCCAATTGATTTGACTTGTGTTGCCTTTATTTGGAGCCTTAACGAGTTTTTCAAAACTACCATTTTCTAAAATATTTACGGCAAATAAGTTTGTATCTTTCGGTGCACGTACACTTACATGAATCGTTTTACTCAAACCACTTTTAGAGTCGAATACTGTAATCACACTGTTTCCCTCTGAAACTGCAGTCACAATCCCTTGAGCATCAATGGTTGCGATACCGAGATCACTGGATGACCACTCCAAACGATCTACAGGATAATCACTGGGTTCCACAATCGGTTTAATGCTGGCTTGATCTTGAGGTGCTAAAGTCATTGCATCTTGCACCACATCAAGACTTGTAAGCTTAATATCCGAAGCAATTTCTTTTTCTTGCAATGAAATATTTTTAATTGAATACGATCCTTTTATAAATGAAAATTTAAATACGGGTAAAAAGTCTGTTGCGGATTCAATTTTAAATTCATGCTCGAAGTTAGTCCACGTGGACGCTTCAGGAAGTTCAAATTCTATTGAAGGTTTGATGATCGTATTTTGATTGTATTGATCAATGGTTAAATTGACGGAAGTGGGTTTTCCGTTTGCAACGATACTAAAATCAGTTTTATACGATCCTTTCACAATATAGGTTGTATTCGGTTTTGCCTTGATTTTTTTCTCGGGTTTGAAAAAAGACATTGGGGTTTGGTATTGACTGTTTGAAGAAACAGTCACCACACCTTGATTTAAATCTGCCTTATATTGAGAACGATCAAGGGATGAACCACTATAACGTTCAAACATCCACCCAAGTGGCTTTAGATCATTGGTCCAAAAGCCAATGTCTTTATTGTTTGTTTTATTACTTTCATCCATGGGCACAACATTTTCGGTCAATGAAAAATCAGAATTGACAAAATACTCATCTGCTGAAGCGGGTTGCCCAACATCCAACGCTTCGATACGTTGTTGAGTTGGGAACAACGTAATCGTAAGAAGCAGCGTGAGTAAAAACATAACGGTTTTTCTCATAAATGTAACCTCTTTCTTTTCAAGGTGATTATAAGGTAAACCGGTTAGGTTGTCAATTACTTTTAACATTAATCATTAAAAAACAGATTCTTATCGAATCTGTTCGTTTATTTTATTTTTAGGTATGTTCGAAATCCACGTGCTGCATAATAGGAATCTGCACCATTATGATAAATGAAGACTGTCCCATAACGATAATCTCCAAATATTGCGCCTCCACGATCACGAATGTTTTTTGGGGTCTTAAGCCATGATGATGTTTTCTTATCGACCACATCATAGGTTTGTAGAAATTGGTACAAGTTCTCATCCAACAATGCAACCCCTGCTTCATGCGCAATTTGAACTGCACTACCGCTTGGTTTGTTCTTTTTACGTTGTTCTAATGCTAAAGCATCATAACACAAGCTACGACGCCCAGAAGGACTCTCTGAGGCACTATCCATATAGAGCCATGAATGCTCTTCTACAACGAATAAATCTGGTTCTCCCTTCGTTTCTTCCATCCACATTAATGAATCCACAAATTGCGAATTGGATGAGATCACATCCAAAACATCATCCCAAACAATTGTTGGATGACGGTGTTCATTCATTTCAAAACGTTCTTGTAACGTTACAAACAATTCTTGTTGGTTCATGCCATACTCCCTCTATCCTTGTTTCATATCTTGATAATACATTAAAACCGATTTACGCGTAATAATTCCCATAAACTTATTACGGTCATCCACAACAGGAACAAAGTTTTGATCTAAGATCCGTTCTAAAACATAACTCAGATCGACATCAATGGTCACGGGTGGATTCCAAGAATGACGCATAATATCTTTTAAATACACTTCTTCAACATCTTTCATATCGGTAATTTTTTCATGAATTAAATACCAAAGAAAATCCCCTTCATTAATGGTTCCGTAAAATTGACCATCTTCTGTAATGACTGGCATTGCGGTATAACCATGAAATTTCATCTTTTCCAATGCTTGCCGCACACTAGCGGTATTGGTAATATAGCCAATCAACCCTTTGGGTTTTAATAAAAATGCAATACTTGTATAAGGTGCTTCATTTAAATGTTTTGAATTAATATTATTTAATGTTGTCATAGTCCCATCCTTTTACATGCTTATTTTACCATGACTTCCAAAGACGTCTGTCAAATCACATAACATTACACATTCCGCTTCAAGACTGCATCCATCCAAAGGGGTGCATACGCTGACGTACACCCCTTAGAAACTTTCATCTCTTTATAGACACCACATGCTTCACCAATCGCATACGCGCGATCCACAAATTCAGGATAGCCAAAGCCGATTTCACACAACGCACGATTCATCATCCATTGCGTTAAAGGTTGTGCCTGCTCTAATTGCATTTCAATTTCATCAAGAACATGTATGAGCTCATCCTTGGATTTTTGCTTACGTTTAATGGCATCCACGACAAAGGTCCAATACGCCCGACCAAGTCGATCTTCCGACTCACTCCTTAAGCGTTCAATCCATCCATCTTTATCCTTTGAAAAAATAAGACAGCGAAAAATTAAATCTTCTTGAAGCGTCATGACGCGCACCTCATTTAAGAATTGAAACACCGTCGGTTCATCCAGTTTGTTGGGATCAAAAAGAAGCACAGCGAGCAATTGATAATCAATAATCCCTGACTTCCATAGGCATCGTGCCAACTCGTGTTCAAGCCCGATTTCTTTTGCCAGTTTACGGATAACGCCTAAAGGAATTCCCACCGTATTATCATCAGCGCCTTGTTTGATTAAAGTTTTACGACGACTCTCATTTTGAAAACGCTCCAAATCCAATACCACCGATTCATATGTCCATGATTTCATGCCATCACCTCTCTTCTCATTATAACGATGTATTCAACATTTGACGCGTCAAACGACCTTCACACCTTTCACTTGATTTATCTTTACAAAGACGTATGCTTATTAAAAAAGGAGTTTTTATGTCAAAAAATATGAAACGCATTCTAGTTGGTATCCTTTGTGTATGCTTGGGTTACCTTTACGTTCATGCACAAGCACCTTCCCTTACTAACTATACAGTGAAACATCAACCAGGGATGACACCCCATGAAACCATGAATGCATGGCTCACAGGCTATTTACAAGCGCATCAGTCACGATGGAATCAAAACGATCCGTTGATTGATTTTACGATTGAATCGTTGGAACCTGTTGAACCCATCGGCGAAGAAGAAGGTTGGTTGATTTTTGACGTCACGTTTACCGTTGAAGCAGGAAGACGTCCGGACAAACTCTTTCAAACACTACCCCTTCAAAATAATAACCACTACACATACCACCTAATTCTATATATGAATGTTGAACACAATGTACTTAAATACCAAAATGATATGACAGAAAAAACGTATCGAAAACAACACTTCCCTACGACACCCAGTTATGAATCCGATACGCAAGCATCGTTTTACGATGATCAAAATATGTTTCTCCGTATCCGTGAAAACGAAAACAAGCCTTGGATCGAAACACCCATCGCGTCTGCAGACTTCACAACATCCTCTCAAGGTCATTTCAAAAATGACAAACGAATATTCAGTTTTAAAAACCATCATGAAGTTTTATATCAAAAAGACGGGAATGTTATTGTGGGTGGAACGGTGGATGGTGGAACAACGTGGTCCTCAACAACAATCTTTGATGAGCCGCCTTTATCCATCATTACGGCAGGCTATCTTGATTTTGTGGGCGAGACCGGGATACTCGCATTATCCAGTCATGTTGCATTAAACGCAGAAATTGTAAGTTATCATTATACCTTGGACAATGGACAAACATGGACTTCACAACCCATACCAAACTATACCCATAAGATTACGGATGCATCCCTAAGTGACTCTAAAACACTATGGGTAACCCAACCCAATTCACCACACCTTTATCGAAGTCTTGATTATGGTGAAACATTTACTGAGGTTGCCTTACCCGCTCAAACGCTCAACGATACATCAATTCGCTGGAATGATATCTTCATTCAAGCAACAGCACCACAACGCGTGGATCATCAACTCAAAGTCCGCATCACCCAAAATAACGGAGACTACCGTCAGAATGCCGATGCAATCTTTATCAGTAACGATAACGGTAATACCTGGAACTTTAGTGAATACATCATTCCTCAAAAAGTATTTTTCAAATAAAAAAGACACCCGGTATTCAAATACCGAGTGTCTTTTTAAAACATTATCCAAAGAATGTGAGGAGTAATCCTGCAGCAACTGCAGAACCAATTACACCTGCAACATTCGGACCCATTGCATGCATGAGTAAGAAGTTTGAAGGATCTGCTTTTTGCCCTTCAACTTGAACAACACGTGCTGCCATTGGAACCGCAGAAACCCCTGCAGCCCCAATCATTGGGTTAATCTTATCTTTTATAAAGAGATTCATTATTTTAGCAACAATAACCCCTGAAGCGGTTCCTACTGCAAAGGCTACAAGTCCTAAAGCAATGATCCCTAAAGTTTGTGTATTAAGGAAGGTTTCAGCATTCGCTGTCGCACCAACTGTCATTCCTAAGAAAATTGTGATGGTATACATCAATGGATTCTTAGCCGTTTCAACAAGATTTGGAACAACACCGACTTCTTTTATTAAGTTTCCAAACATCAACATCCCTACAAGAGGTGCTGCACTTGGAACAATTAAAGACACTAAGATCGTTACAACAATCGGGAAGAGAATTTTTTCTTTTTTAGACACTTCACGAAGTTGAACCATTTTAATTTCGCGCTCTTCTTTTGATGTTAGCGCACGAATAATAGGCGGTTGTATGACGGGTACAAGCGCCATATAGGAGTAAGCAGCAACAGCAATTGGACCTAATAGATGCGGTGCCAATTGGCTTGTTAAGTAGAGCGCTGTAGGTCCATCAGCGCCCCCAATAATTCCAATACTGGATGCTTCCATCACATTAAATCCAAGTGCAATCGCACCTAAAAACGCAAAGAAAATACCAAACTGTGCCGCAGCACCCAGGATTAAACTTTTAGGGTTTGATAGGAGTGGACCAAAATCAGTAGCCGCTCCAACCCCCATAAAAATCAGTGGTGGAAATAGACCAAGGTGAACCCCTTGATAAAGAAGGTTTAAGACACCACCTTCTTCCATAACCCCTGATAACGGTAAGTTTGCAAGCAACATACCAAATGCAATAGGAATCAATAAATAAGGCTCATAGCCTTTTTTAATCGCAAGAAATAACAGTGTGCACGCGATTAGAATCATAATAAATTGTCCCAAAGTCATGGCCGCAAAACCCGTTTGATTAAGAAAATCAAATAGTATGTTTAACATATCTTAACCTCGGTAGGTCAACAAGTCTTGACCATTATCGACGACTTGTTTCTCAGAAACAAGCACTTGATCAATCACACCATCCTGATCGGCTACAATTTCATTTTCAAGTTTCATAGCTTCAATAACCATAACAGGTTGTCCTTTTGAAACGGATTGTCCTGGTTTCACAAGAACACTCAGTACTGAACCTTGAATGGGTGCTTTCAATGCAGAACCAGAACCGCTTGATGCGATGGGTGTTGGGGCTGTTGGCTCAAAATCTCCAACTTTTTCAATTTCAACCTCATAAACTTTTCCATCTACAGATACTTTATATTTTTCCATTCATATCTCCCTTCTACTTAACTCTCTTAATTGATTTAATACGAATATTTTGAGCTTCATTTCCTTGAGCTAAACAACTTACGACCAGTTTCGCAACCAGACGGTGTTCTTCATCGTTCTCGTCGACGCCATGTTGTATTGGCGCTTCCGGTTTATCAAATTTTGATAAAACTGCCGTAAAGCCTTGAAGTACAAGCGCTAAGAGTAAAAGAATTACAAATACGACAAGCATCGAAAATAAACTCACGGTTAATCCATCTAAAAATGTAAAGGTTGGAATCATATTGTTTCCCCTCCATCAAACATCTTAAACTCGATAACATCAGGACGTGCTATCGGTTCTTCACCTTCTAAAATAGCATTTTGCGGGAAAAGAATATAGGATAATACTTCCTCTTCCAATGCTTCCCGTCCTAATTTCGCTTCAAGTTCGACTTTATTTGCTTCAAAGACACTTGGCATGGATTCCACAGGTTGCTTTTCAACACGTTTTTCATCCTTCAAAATAAGATTGATTACATCTTCATTAACTGGTCCTGGGAATGTGCCATAAAGTCCCATTGCATAGTCTTTAATCTCCTTAGGTACCATTTTATAACGTGTTCCTGTTAATACATTTAATACCGCTTGTGTCCCTACCATTTGTGAAAGTGGTGTTACTAACGGTGGGTAGCCCAAATCTTCACGAACCTTTGGAATTTCTTTAAGAACCTCTTCGTAACGATCGGATGCTCCTTGATCTTTTAACTGACTCATCAAATTACTGAGCATTCCGCCCGGTACTTGATAGGTTAAAATATTGGGATTAATCATTAATGCTTTCGCAGGATATTGACCACTTGCAATGTATTTAGTTGCAAGTTCATTTGCTTCTTCGTATGCGCCTTGTAAGGCTGTGTGTGTAATTGTTGTTTCACGATTTGTAACATGTGCTGTTTCAAGCAATGTTTCCAATGCGATATGGGATGTCCCATTTGAAAACGGTGAGATACAACCATCCACAATATCGACACCTGCCTTCATCGCTTGTTCAAAAACAAGACTTGATAGACCGGTGGTTGCATGTGAATGAAGGTTAATTGGAACATTAAGTTCATCTTTTAAACGTTTTACAAGTTCAAAGGTAACGTCCGGTAATAAAATCCCTGCCATATCTTTGATACAAATAGAATCAGCTCCAGCATCTACCAATTGTTTTGCATACGTAACATAATAATCAATATTATGAACGGGACTTACCGTATAAGAAATTGCACCTTGACAGTGCCCACCATGTTTTTTTATAAAGTAAATTGCATTCTTAACATTTTCGATATCATTCAAAGCATCAAATACACGAATGATATCAATACCATTTTCAAGACTTAAACGAATAAAGCGTTCTAAAGTATCGTTATCATAATGGTGATATCCTACAATGTTTTGACCTCGTAACAACATTGAAAACGGTGTATTGGGTGCAACACGTTTCATATCTCTTAAATTTTGCCATGGACTGCGTTTAAAGAAACGAAGCGCACCATCAAATGTGGCCCCACCCCAAACTTCAAGTGCATTCAAACCAACTTTGTCCATCTCGGCTAAAATTTTAAGGATGTCTTCATGTTCCATACGGGTTGCAAGTAACGATTGATTTCCATCACGTACCGTTACATCATTAATTTTAATTGTTTGCATAGATCTCCTTTCTGAACTATTGCATTACGGAATGAAAGAGAGACTTTATAGCCTCTCTCTTTCCATCATTCATTACATAAAGATTGAGAATAATATGGATCCAATGATGAGCACGATCGCCCCACCCAGACGGGAGGATAATTGTGCGTAAGCCATAAGACCCATACGGTCTCCAGCTCCAAGAACAGCAAGGTCACCAGAACCTCCACGGTTTGCCATACATAAACCAGCTGTAATCGCTGCATCAATTGGGTAGAATCCTACAAACCAACCAACGATTGCGGAACCAAGTGTTGCACCTACAACAATTGCAAGAGCAAGAATGACATTACTGAATGATAATGCAGCTGCAAGTTCTCCAAGGTCTAAATCAACACCAACTCCAACCATGATAATTAATACAAGGTATTTTGAGAAGAATGATTGAAGACGTTTTGCACCTTCACGAATATTTTGAGGAACAACACCTGTTGCAGCTAAGATAACCACAAAGATAATCATGTAAGCAAGGTTATGAATCTTAACCCCAAAGATACTTGGTAAGATTAGTTTACTCATTAAGAATCCAAAACCAAAGCAAGCAAGACCTAATACAAGTCCAGCAGCAACATCTTGAAGTGTTGGATCATATTTTTCATCTTCTTTAACAAGTTCTTCAGATTCATTACGTAAGATTGTATTCTTGTTTCCGGTTAAATTAGGACGTAATTCACCAAGACGGTCAAGTAATGATGCCATCATGATTGCAAAGATATTTGCGACTGTAAGAATAATGATTGCGAATTGGTAGTAGTTTTCACTTGGAAGACCCGTAACATCCGCATACATTTGTGATAGTGGAACTGCTCCACCACCATTACCACCACCCATTACAGGTAGAACGTAGTTTAAGATAATATCTTGTGGTGCTTTACCAAATAGAAGTCCCACAACAGCTGCAAGTAAGAATGCGCCTAACAGCCCTCCAAGGATTGCAGGAATGTACCCTACAAAACTCTTAAGTAAAACTTTACGATCAAGTGATAAAACACTACCAGTAATTAATACAATAATAAATAAGTTTAAGAAGTTTACTTTTTCTGTAAAGTTTCCAATTGATTCGACATATACTTCTGGAAGAATGTTGAAGTATACCATTGCGGATGTTCCCAAGAACGCAAGAACAATTCCTCCCCCAACATATTTATTCCAAATTGGGATACGTTTTCCAATTTCATAAAGTGGAATACCGATTGTAAACATAACTAATAGTGTTGCTGGCATATCGGTTCCGAAGGTTTCTGTAAAAATTCCAAGTGCACCGATTGCAAGGATTGCTAGCATAATTGGCCATTGAATCCCGTAAAACTTAAGTTGTTTTTTCTCTGACATAATGTCCCCCTAGATGTTTTTTACTTGACGAATCACGTCAATAAGTGTTCCATCGCGATATTCTACTAATGCTACGACTTTATCCTCAAACTCAATGTCTGCAGGTTCCCCTACAATGTCGTAAGCCATATCACGCAACGCTTCAATTGTAACTAATGGTAAATCTGTTTTCTTTAGTGCTTCAAGAATATCAGGTCTTGCTGGATTAACCGCAACCCCATAATCGGTAACAAGAATATCAACACTTTCTCCTGGTGTTGTTACGGATGTTACAGATGTACGTACAGTCGCCAAACGACCACGAACTAATGGTGAAACAATAATACAGCACTTCGCACCTGCTGATGTATCAACATGGCCACCTGGTGCTCCTTGAATGGTTCCATCGGAACCAACAACAACGTTAACATTGAAATCAACGTCAATTTCAAGTGCTCCTAGAATTACATAATCTAATTTATTAACATATGCACCTTTATTTAAAGGGTTTGCATATTCTGAAGTTGAAATTTCAAAATGATTTGGTGTTTCATGCACTGATTCAACACTTGCGATATCAAAATCTTGTGTATCTGCAATTGCATGAATATAACCTTCTTTAAGCATATCAACCATTGGTTTAACGATACCACCTAAAGCAAAACTCATTTTAATATCTTGTTCTTGCATCGGTTGTTTTAAGAATTGTGTTACCGCTAAACTTGCACCACCAGCTCCAGTTTGGAAGGAGAAGCCGTCTTTAAACCATGGCGTGTTTACAACACATTTGGTTGCATATTCTGCAATCATTAATTCACGTGGATCTTGTGTCATACGAATTGCATTTCCTGCAATTTTTGATGAGTCTCCAACTTTATCAACCTCAACAACATAATCTACATCAATTCCTTTAATTGAATATGGATTATTTGGGTAAGGTACAAGCGTATCTGTAATCACGACAACTTTATCAGCATAACGTGCATCCACATCAGAGTAGCTAAGAACACCACAATCTGCTTTTCCACCTTTACCCGAAGCGTTTCCGTATACATCACTTGTTGGTGCCCCAATAAAGGCAACATCAATTTTAACTTGTCCGGTTTCAATAGCGCGAACGCGACCACCATGTGAACGAATTAATGCTGGATTTTTAAGTTTTCCGGCAGAAATTGCATCCCCAATTTCATCACGAACACCTGAAGATGAAATGGTTGTAATCGTACCATCTTCAATTAATGGAACAATTGAAGCATGTGCTTTCCCTAAAGAAGAAGCGCAAAGATAGAGATCCTTAATTCCCATATCTTTAATTACTTCAAAGACCATTGCCGCAATGTAATCACCATTTCTAAAGTGGTGATGGAATGAAATACACATACCATCTTTAAGCCCTACTTTTTCAATGGCTTCACGAATGGAAGCTAAAACTTTTGAATCATGTGGGTTTACTTGAGCTTTAATGGTTGGTGCAGCTTTTGTATACTCATAATTATCACGATAATATTGACCTTGGAAGGCTTCAACACCATCTACTAGAAATTCATCAGGAATTATACGATTTACTTTGTTTTTCATATTAAATCCCCCTTATATACGCCTGCTGCTTGTGCGAGTTCAAGGGTACGTTTCGCCCCTTCAACATGGGCAACGTCAACCATTTGTCCATCAACAATAAGAACTCCAATACCTTTGGCAGCACTTTCCTTAACACCTTCTACAATATGTAGAGCATGTTCAATTTCTTTTTGTGTTGGTGTAAAGACTTTATGGATTGTTGCAATTTGTCTTGGTGAGATAATTGACTTCCCATCAAATCCCATGTCTTTAACCAATCGTGTTTCTTTCTCAAGACTCTCAAAATCACTTAAATCTGTATGAACCGTGTCAAATGCCATGATTCCCGCTGCACGTGCCGCAATCACAAGCATTGATCGAGCCATGAAAAGCTCTTCCCCAGTTTTTGTACGTGTAGCGCGCATTGTACGGGTAAAGTCTCCAGCACTTAATGCAACCCCCATCATACGTGGACTCGCTGTACAAATTTCATAAGCGTTGATCACTCCAAGTGGTGATTCAATGGCTGCCATTAACATTGTTGATCCCACTTCACGACCAAATTCTTTTTCTGCTTCCGCCATTAAGCGTTCCACATCATAGATTTCTTCTTTCGTTTCGGTCATCGGTAAACGAATCCCTTCACATCCTCCAGCAATTGCTGCACGAATATCTTCATGATAATACGGCGTTGTTGCGGGATTAATACGAACCCAACGTTCCACGCCATGATAATCTACTGATTTTAATGTATGGTAAAGTTGAACACGTGCTGAATCTTTTTCACTTTCCGATACCGCATCTTCTAAGTCTAAAATGACACAATCTGGCTTGTAAACATAAACATCCTTCACAAGTGAAGCACGTTGTGCATTTAAGAACATCATCGTACGTCTAATTCTATTTTTCATAATTTAGACCCCCAAGGTAGGTTCTCTACTGTATCGCTTGCACGAAGAACAGCAGTTTGTACGCGTGCTTTGATTGTACAATCTAAAGCACCTTGATCTTGAACGACAATTTTCGCATCCTTGACTTCCAATGTGTCTAAGACTTCATGAACCGTTTCAAGAATCTGAGCGCCATATTGTTTAATGACACTACTGTTTAATTCTACAGAGACTCCATCTGTAGAAGGTTCCACCATAACTTGTACATCACTTGATTCCAATGTACCAGCTATTGCGCTGTGTTTTATTTCCATCTCTTCTCCTTCCTCCTATATCACAAACATCACACTTGTAACATAGGTTCCTGTACTTAATTAATACCATATGGCAAACGCTTACATCAAGGGTTCAGGTCCTTAAAGAACATTCAAAAAACACTTATGAAACAATTCTTTGGTATGCTATTATTGAATTGTGAAGAAAAGGAGATTATTATGATTAAAAAACTCTATATTAAATCCAATCCACGGGTAAAGGAAGAATGGTTAAACCTTTTAATGCAAGAGGGCATCCGAGAAGAGTCTACATTAGAAGAGACATACGGATATTATAATGATGCGGATGAATTGATTGCGACCGCATCACGTTATCAAAATGTCATTAAATGTGTTGCTGTTGACGCCACCCATCAAGGGGGTTCCTTGTTTAATGAAATTATTTCTCATGTCATGAACCAAAATGTTCAGGAAGGTTATTTTAAACATTATGTTTACACAAAACCTGGGTGTAAGAAAGGGTTTGAGTATTTGGGATTCCATGAAATTGAATCGGTAGATCATACCTTAGTTTTTATGGAAAAAGCCATCACCGGATTTGATGCTTTTATTAAAAATCTTGAATCAATAAACCAAAACAAACCCAACACGGCTGCGATCGTGATGAATGCAAACCCATTCACTCTGGGCCATCAATTTCTCGTAGAAAAAGCTGCTTCAGAAAGTTCCTTTGTTTATGTATTTGTTTTAAGTGAAGAAATGAGTGCTTTTAAAGCAGCCCAACGCATTGAACTTGTACGTCAAGGAACATCTCACCTTGATAATGTAAAAGTGCTGCCTACTGAGAATTATATGGTTTCCAGTGCAACCTTCCCCTCTTATTTCTTGAAGGAAGATGATGATGTAACCTTTGTGCAAGCACGCCTTGATGCACGTGTATTTGCCCATCACATTGCTCCAGCCCTAAACATTACAAAGCGCTATGTTGGCTCCGAGCCCTTCTCAAATGCCACAAACCTCTATAATGAAGCGTTGCAAGCAGAGTTTAAGGGAAAACTTGATTTAGAGATCATCGATCGCATCGGAAATGATGAGAGTATTATTTCCGCAACCAAAGTACGATCACTGCTTGCAGAAGGAAACCTTGAAGCGGTTCAAAAATTTGTACCTAAAACAACTTACGCCTTCTTTGAAAGCGACGAAGGAAAACAGGTAATCGCCTCCTTAAAAGGAGCACTGTGAATGAATGAGGTTTCGTTAGAAGCAATGCTGACAGCGCGCGAAAAACGCGCTCAAACCATCCAAGCGTTGAAACAACAATTCCCAAATCAAACCATAATTAGTTTTAAACTCAATATTCCTGGTCCCATAAAATCAACGCCCGATTACCAATGGGCATTCAAACAAGGTCTCATTGAACTCGACCAGATTGCAACGTGTTATGAGTGCCAACTTAATAATCATACCGGACCTGAAGCGTATTATATGAGTCATCTTGGACCCGATTCAGTCAAGAGAAGCATGGTTATGATTGAGGATACACATCCTCTTGGTCGTCTTTTTGATCTTGATGTTGATGGTAAAAGTCGTAAAGATCTTGGACTTCAACCGCGAAAATGTCTTATTTGCGATGATGACGCGCATGCTTGCAGTCGCAGTCGCAAACATACGTTAGAAACGGTAGTCGAAACGATAAACTTGCGCATTAAACATGCAATGAAGAACCAATAAACACTGAAAAAACACCCTATTGTAAACTCTTGGTCTTTTAAAGTTTACAATAGGGTGTTTTTATGTTAATCTTCAATCGCAAAGGAGGATTCTATGAAAACCAAAACAGTCCTTGATTTACTCATTGAAAACCAACATTCATTTATAAGCGGTGAACAGATTGGTGACATGCTGCATATGACGCGTGCTAACGTATGGAAAGAAGTAGATAAGTTACGAAAAAAAGGCTATACCATTCATTCAGTTCGTAATAAAGGGTATCAATATGTTCATAATGCCAACAATTTATCCAGCGCTGCAATCCGTACACATTTAAATCACAGTTTTATTGGAGACATTCACTGTTACGACAGTACCCCTTCCACAAATGCACTTGCAAAAGAAATGATTCCCGAAGGTTTTAAAGAACCGTTTCTAATTGCAACCGACCATCAAAGCGAAGGACGGGGACGTCGGGGACGCTCTTTTTATTCTCCATCCAAAAACGGTATCTACATGAGTCTGGCTTTTGTACCGACATTGACCCTTGAAGATACTCAACTAATCACGATAATTGCAGCACTTGCGGTTAAAGAAGCATTAAGTACGCTTTACCATCTTCACGTTGATATTAAATGGCTTAACGATATCTACGTGCATGGAAAAAAACTTGCAGGAATACTCACCGAGGGTGAAATCATCCTCGAAAGCAATCAATACCGTTATTTAATTCTTGGCATTGGTCTGAATGTATTCCATGACCCAAACCTTCCTGCGGACCTTAATGAGATTTATACATCACTCGATCAATACGTCAACACAGACATTGATCGCAATAAACTCATTGCAACCATCACGGACTGTTTTTTTAGCCTCTACGCTGATTTCCCTCAAAATCGTCAAACCATCATCGACGACTATCGTGCATCATGTTTTATCATCAATCATTATATTTATATCAATCAAGACCTCTCTGAGCGTTTTTGGGTCAAGGATATTGATGAAAAAGGCCAACTTATTGTTTGTGACGAATCCCAAAATATCCGCACCTTAAACTCAGGAGAAGTAAGTATTCAAGGAGAAACATATTATGAACGTTAAAGATCTTGCACTCTCATCCCTATTTTCTGTATTTATTATCATTGGATCGATGATTAAAGTTCCAATTCCATATGTACCCTTTACATTGCAAGTCCTTGCGATTTGCCTAAGCGCCTTGTTATTAACACGTAAACAAGCCGTCATGGCGGTTTTAATTTATATTATGATGGGGCTCATTGGATTACCCGTATTTGCAGGGGGAATGTCTGGCCCAAATATCGTGATGTCACCAACATTTGGGTTTATTCTAGGATTTATTCCAATGGTCTATGTGATTAACACCCTCTACCATAAATTGCCTAAGAATCGTCGTTTTATCGCCTTCGTATCTGGAGAAATCATTCTTTATACTTTGGCTCTTCCAATTCTTTATTTTAATCTTAAAACGTATCACGGTATTACACTACCCATATCAAAATTATTTATTTCATATTGTTTAATGTTTGTTCCTACCGATGTTTTATCCATGACACTCAGTGTATTCATTACATCCCGTATGCCTGAACACATAAAAAACAAAAAGGATGCCTAATCAGCATCCTTTAATCTTTGGTCTCGATACATTTGAATAAAAATACTTAGTGCAAGCAAATCAGCCGTTCCACCCGGGCTTAAATTCCGTTCGATAAATGCATGATTCATCTGTATTAGGTGCGCATCCAAATCGTTATAATCGCAATGTGCCAAGAATTTACCATACTCCAACCCTTCAATCCCCCCACGCTTTACCATATTCGTATCATTATTGGATCGCATTAAGGCCAGGAGGGCTTTCTTTCGAGCAACCTCTTGATCATCTTCAGAATCTAAAATTGGTAGTGCAACTTCAAACACATGCGGAATGCCCATCTCTACCTCGCCACGAATGCCGGTAAAGCCATAATCTCGAAACATCCGTTCTCCATGCGTCCTAAATGATGTAAGCGAGGATAATTCAGCTTCCACAAGACCTGCCGTCATGGCTTGAATTCCTTCACGAAGTGTCTTTAAATCAGGTGTTTTGAGATAAGCAATGGCAGCAATGACCACGCCATAGAGGAAATTAGCGCCTTTGTGCGTATTGACATTTGAGGTTGCATCAAACATTGCTCTCTCATTTTCAATACCAACCTTTCGAATCACATTGAACAGTTCTGGTAGCGAACCTTGATGCTGCAATCCTGCATCAAAATACGCTTCAAAGCCAGGAACGAGTGCAAAACAACTCTCTATAAACATATTATAATCCATATCGTCATGTGATCCTGAATCTAGAGGATCCACCAACCCTGGTTTCGGATACAAACTGACTTCTAAAATTAATGACTTTAACGCAAGTAAGACAATTTTATTTTTTTTCATATTGTAATTGACGGTCCATTTCTAAGAGAATAAAATCTCGAGATTCTAAGAGATGTTCCGTAATCACCATTTGAACTTGTTCAACATCATTGTTTTTTAAACATCTAAAAATAAGGCGGTGCTCATGCAGCGCTTTAGCACGGCGACTATCTGCTTTTAATGAAATATCTCGGAAACGAATGATATAATCTCGAAGACGATTTTGAATCGTCTCCAATCGAGGCATTTCCGCAAATCGGTAAATCATCGTGTTAAACTCTTTCGACATCTCAATAACCTTTTCCACGTCACCAACCGCTTGTGCAGCTTCTGTTTCAGTCAGCAATGCTTCCATAACCGCTTCACGTTCTGGTGTCATAAGACGCATCGCATTTGTGGTTGCTAAGATATCTAAAGCAGTACGTATCTGGTAAATCTCGTAAACATCCTCATGGGTAAAGGTTGTAACCACAATACCGTAATTTGGCACATATTGAACAATTTCTTCATTTTGAATGCGGTGCAGCGCTTCCCGAATTGGTGTACGACTTACATTCAACGCTTGTGCGTAATGCTTCTCATTAATCCGTTCCCCCATTGGAATCACTCCATGAATGATTGCAGATCGCAATCCTTCATAAATGATCTGATTTAAGGGAAGATTCTGATTTAAATCAATCATACCAATGACATCACTCATATAATCTCTCATCATTACCTCCTTCTATTCAAATCGCTATTTAAGTCCATTATATGAAGAAAGAACTCAAATGTATACATTATAAACACTTAAAAAACACTATGAAAACCGTGTGCAATTCGTGTGTCTTATGACCGAAGATTCCATTCATTTTTATTATACCCTAAGATTTTAGACCAAAAAGTGAAAAATTCGTATATATTCATGATATCTTTAGGATTTAGATGTATATTGATCTCTAACAAACAAAAAAAACACCTAAGATTCAGGTGTTTTTTTGTTTATCTAAGTAATAATATATAAAATTTTTAGTTAACACGGTTTGCAGTTGTGCCTGTTTCGAGAATTTCAAGCACAGATGTTAAAGCAAATTCCATAATATTACGCACAGAAACATCTGTATAGTGAGCAATATGTGGTGTGAATAAGATTTTTTCGTGATTCAAGACTTCTAAGAATAGTTCATCTTCGATTGTTTGATTTGAGAAATCTTTCGGAATAAATGGACTTTCATTTTCGTAAGTGTCCAATGCAGCACCTGCAAGGTGTCCTTGGTCAAGCGCTTCAATAAGTGCTTTGGTATCTACAACTGATCCGCGAGCAGCATTAATGAAGTATGCATTTGGTTTAAATTTACGGAACATTTCCGCATTAAATTGATGATGGTTGTCTTTTGTTGCAGGAACATGAAGGCTCACAACATCTGACATTGAAACAAGTTCTTCTACTGAATCAACATAAGTAACAAATTGTTTTGCTTCATCATTTTGATATACATCAAAAGCAACAACACGTGCACCAAAAGCGCTGAATAATTCTGCTGATTTACGGCCAATATGACCTGTACCAACAACCCCTACCGTCATTTCTTTTAGAAGACCAGCACGGATTTGTGGTTGCCAACGGAAATCGTGTTGACGTGTTTTTTCCTCAATCACGCGAAGTTTACGAATTAAGCTTAATGCTGAAGTCACACTAAATTCCGCAATGGACTCTGGTGAATAACTCGGAACGTTTGTAATGATTAAGCCATTCTCTGTCGCTAAATCAAGATCATAGTAATCAAAACCTGCACTACGTTGTGCAATTTGTTTAATTCCGTATCCTTTAAGAATTGAATACATTTCTGGCTCTAATGCAGTATTTTGGCTTGTTGAGAGACCATCAAACCCTTCAACCATATGGATGTTATCCATTGATAATTGACCTTCTGCCATGGTTACTTCAACGTTGTTACGTTTAGCCCAATCAAGTGTGAGTTCGCGTTCTTCTTCACGAACATTAAAGACGATAAATTTATACATTATGTTTACTCCTTCTCTTAACTATTTGCTTGAATTAAATGTAAAGATTTCATTTTTGTAAAGATCCATTTTTGTAAAGATCGTATGGGTAACCATAGCAATCCCTAATGGAACAACAAGATATTGCACAAGTAAGATAACAATACGTACAACAGGTGTTGCTGTCATAAAGCTATAAGCATTAATTGGACCCGCAAGTCCTGTAATACCAAAGCCAGCGGATGCTGTTGTACCTTGAATTTGGAAAATATAAGCAACAACACCGGTTACTGCCGCATTAATAGCAATTGGTAAAGACATAATCGGATTTTTTAAATAGTTAGGCATAAGCATCTTTGGACCTGCAAAGAAGAGTGCAAATGTTGTCCCTTTGTTATTTACTTTTGATGAACCATAAGCAAGTGTAAATACTGTTGCTGCGATTCCTACGTTTGCTGCACCGGAACCAAGACCAGCTAGTGAAATTGCATATGCAATTGCAACTGTTGAGAGTGGTGTCACAATAATTAACGCGAAACATACTGCAATTAAGATCATCATTAAGAGTGGTTGTAACGTTGTAAAGTTTGCAATTAATGATCCTAATAAACCTGTGATCTTACCCACGTAAGGTAATGTTAATAAACCGATAAATCCAGGAATCACCCCACCAAGAATTGGTGTAATAACGATTGCAAGATTTGGAATACGGTTGTTATACCAACGAATGATCATGATTGCAACTGCAACTGTAATCATCGTATTGATTAAATCACCCGTACCTTTTAATACCCATGCACCTTCAACAAGACGTGCAGCACCACTACCAATAAATGCAGCTCCAATAACTGAAGCCATTTGTAGACCATTTAGTTTAAATTCAAGAGATGAGAACATCCCTACTAAAACAGGAACTGTAAATTGGATTGCAAATACAATCCCCGCAAGTGTTGCAAATACTGCAAAGTGGCTTCCGAGAGCCTTAAAGATTTCTCCAAAAATTGCATTTGGAATCAATCCAACAACGATCCCCATCGCTGCTCCTTGTAAAATCTTATTCATAAAATCTTTGGAATTCATTTTCTCCATAATTTCCCCTTCTAAGTTGTGAATCAACTAACAACTAGTGTAAAGTGATATTATCATGCAGTAAAATGACTGTCAATCGGCTCTCTACACATTCTTAATTTTATATATTCTAATCAAAATTCGTCATTTTTAAACAAAAGGACCAAAAAGCCACTCTTTAGTTAATCAAACGATTACTTTTTCGATTCTGCGGTTATATTTCCCCGTTTTTCTTTGCTTTGAACCGACGTCGTTTGTGAATTAATTCGTTTAATGTACAACTTTTATCGTTAAATCGTTAACTTTAGATTTGCAGAGGATATAAAAAAAACTCATCGTAAGACGACGAGTTCTAAATATATTCATGAATGCATTCTAAGAATTGCGTTCCATAAAGTTCCAATTTTTTCTTCCCAACACCTTTTACAGATAGAAATTGTTCTGGATTTCGCGGCATTAAACTGCACATATCAATTAACGAAACATCTGAAAAAATAACAAACGGTGGTACGCCGCGTTGATCTGCCAATTTTTTACGAATTGATTTAAGTGCTTGAAGCAATTCGGTATCCACTTCATGAATTGTTGACCGCGCCTCAATGTGTTGATTATCTTTCGGTAGACGAATGCTTAAGACGTTTCGTTCCATTAAAAACAACTTTCCTTTGGCCGTAATTTTTAGGATGTTATATTGATCCGTAAGTCGTTGGACATAACCGACATCAATTAATCCTTGAATGATCATTTCAAGCTGTGCTTTTGAATGCGCCCGCATAATTCCATAAGTGCTGAGTTTGTCCAATTCTAAATCCATGATCCGTTTTATTTTTGATCCTCTTAAGACATCAATGACTAAGCCTGAGCCATAACGTTCATCCATCCGTAGAATACACGACATAATTTTCTGCGCCTCAATGGTCACATCAACTTGCTTATAATGGTTTAAGCAGTTAAAGCATTGGTTACATTCCATGGGTGCTGGTTCATCAAAATAGGTCATGAGTTTATAGCGAAGACATTGGGTTGTTTTACTGTAGTCGACCATTTGTGACAAGCGTTCATTGGCACGTTTTTTGATTACTGTAAGATATTCGAGATCTTCGTGACTTTCATCGAGTTGTTCGATAAAAAATTGATTTGTACGAATATCTTTACCATTATAAAGCAAAATACATGTGGCAGGTTGCCCATCCCGTCCTGCACGGCCGGCTTCCTGGTAATAGCCTTCCAATTCTTTCGGCATATTATGATGAATCACAAAACGAACATTAGACTTATCAATACCCATACCAAAAGCATTAGTTGCGACCATCACTTGAATATTTTCTTGAATAAACGCATCTTGGTTTTGAATACGGATTGCACTGTCCATCCCTCCATGATATCCGAGTGCCGAAATATCATGACTTGTTAAAAGTTGCGTAACAGTTTCAACTTCATTGCGCGTTTGACAGTAAACAATCCCAGAATCCGTGGTTTTTTTACATATATCGAGAATAAACTTCTTTTTATCCGCATCGCTTAATTCTCGTGTTTGAAAGAATAAATTTGGGCGATCAAAAGACTGAATGGTTTCAAGGGGTTTTGAGAGTTTGAGGTTAATCTTGATTTCTTCACGTACGCGTTCGGTTGCAGTTGCGGTAAAAGCCGTGACAACAGGCCGTGGATGGATCATTTCGATAAATTTTGGAATATCGAGATATTGCGGTCTAAAATCATTGCCCCATTGTGAAACACAGTGTGCCTCATCAATCGAAACTTGAGAAATTGTAATCTTTTGAGCTAATGCACGAAATCGTTGTGTTAATAATTGTTCCGGTGCGACGTAAATGAGTTTGTAATGATGTGCCCATGCACGTTCATAAACCAATTGTTTTTGATGGTCATTTAAAGAACTGTTAATGTAGGCAGATGGAATCCCCATCAGATTTAGAGCATTCACTTGATCTTTCATCAGTGAAATTAATGGTGATACAACAATGGTAATTCCTTCCAACATTACTGCCGGCACTTGATAACACAAAGACTTGCCGCCACCAGTAGGCATTAATGCTAATACATCTTGACCACTTAAAATAGCCTCAATAATGGCTTCTTGGCCACTTCGGAAAGCATCAAACCCAAAATAATCTTTTAAAACATGGTATGTGTTCATGATGCCTCCTCTTTACCTTAAACTGAAAGCAGTACCTCACGATGTTCTTTTTCAAATGCATCTAAGATTACACGTGCCTCATCTGTCGTTTTGGTATCCATTAATGCAGTTCTTAAATCATTTGCCCCCTTAAATTCTCGAATATAGATCTTAAAGAAGCGGTGTAAGGGTTTTGATAAACCAGGTTCTTGTGCTGAATACAGATCGTATTGATCAAGATGATAACGGAAAAGATCAAGAAGTTCTTTCGCACTATGATCTTGTGGTTCTTTTTCAAAAGCAAATGGATTATGAAAAATACCCCGTCCAATCATCACGCCATCGACACCGTACTGATCTGCAAGGTCTTTACCCATTTGATAATCCATAATATCACCATTAATTGTAATTAAGGTGTCCGGAGCAATCGCATCACGTAGTTTTAAAATTTCAGGAATCAGCTCCCAGTGAGCATCAACCTTGCTCATTTCCGTCTTTGTTCGAAGATGAATCGACAAATTCGCAATATCTTGACGTAAGACATGTGCAATCCATGTTTTATACTCTTGAACATCGCGATGTCCTAATCGTGTTTTCACACTTACTGGAAGACCGCCTGCCTTTGCGGCTTGGATAATTTCAGAGGCTACATCCGGTCGTAAAATCAAACCCGAACCTCGACCATGTTTAAAAACATTGGGTGCAGGACAGCCCATATTGATGTCGATCCCTTGAAATCCCATTTCTGCCAATCCAAAACTCATATCACGAAAATAATCAGGGTTATCACCCCAAATATGTGCAACAATTGGCTGTTCATCCTCAGTGAAAAGCAAACGACCGCGTAGACTTTCACGGCCTTTCGCATGGAAATAACTCTCACTATTCGTAAATTCCGTGAAATAAACATCGGGTTGTGCTGCTTTTGCTACAACATGACGAAATACCACATCCGTAACATCTTCCATCGGTGCTAGTATAAAAAAAGGTTTTGGTAATGTCTTCCAAAAATTATGTGTCATGATTTTTCCTCGCTTCATATCTTACTCATTTTTTTAGAGCCTTTGTGACTTATTGTCCCATTTTTTTATCATTTTTTCAACACATATAAATCGTCGCTTCCCATAAAAAAAGACCTAAGCGTCGCTTAGGTCTTAAAATAATTCAATTGATTTATTTTCGTTTGCGTTTTAGAACCATTAATACCGTTCCTGCAACCATGAGTCCCAAACTGATTCCCCGTAATGGTAACGCAGATACTCCAGTACTAGGGAGTAATGGTTTATGTGGTTTACCCGGTTCTGGCGGATTTATCGGTGTAATAGGAATGGTTGGTTCATCAGGTATTTTAACGGGAACTTTCACGGACGTTTCAATTTCCTCAAACGGATTTGAAACCGTTGCAGTATTCACAAATTCCTCGACACCTTCAAGATTGGACATTGCAGTAACCTCAAAGGTTAACGTTAATTCATCAAAACCACCAAGATTTACAATTATACCCTCGACTAAGTCCGAAACGCATAAGGAGGTATCCCCTACAAGCGTTGAGGTGACCGGTTCATCATTTAGATTTTTAAACGAATAATTCAAGACAACTTGATCTAGATGATCCTTTTCTTGAATGATATTTATGATATCTTTTAAATTATCACGAATAATTGTTTTATATGACATGACATTCGACTGATTTCGAACGTGAATTGTATACGTCAAGCCCTCATTCTCTTCCACAAAATCATCCCCGTTATTTTCCGTAACAAGCTTTTCAAGATCAAGTTTTGGAAGATCTACAGGAACCTCAATTTCAGTAGTAGGAACATCATTTACAGTCGCAATATTTGGAATCATCGGGAACCCGGATTCATTCACATTAGGTATGGTGCTGACATCTAGTGTTGGTTTTAATGTCACGGTAAACACCAATTCCACAAGTTCTTGATCATCAAGATTCGCAAGAACAATTCCTTGAATTAAATCCGCAAGTGTATAGGTATTGCCTTGTGTCGATACGACACTTACCGCTTCAGGTTTTTCTTCAATGACATCAAGAAGCGCAGTCATCGGATCAATAACATAAACATTCTTAGCAGCCATCGGACCTTTATTTAAAATTCCTATTGTATACGTTACCGTATCGCCAGGTTCAGCAAGATGTTTGTCATCTTCAATTTCTGCTTTTTTATAAATGCTTAATCCTGTATTCCCCGCAAAGATAATGGCCGTCGCATCAACTGTTTCATAGATATTTTTAGCAGTCACTTTATTCACAAGTGATCCTGAAGCTAATGCGCTGAGATCATCCAATGCTGTTACACTAAAGGTTAGTGTTATGGATTCTTGTGAGCCAAGATGGGCTTTAAATCCATCTACGAGGTTTTGGAGCGTTAAGTCTGTTCCGTCATCAAGCGTTGAAACAATGGATTTTCCTTCTAAATGATTAAATACATAACTTACCGCAACATTAGAAAGCGCAGTTTTTTCTTTAATCGAATCCAGTACATCTGTAAAAGGATCTTGAATGGTTACACCATGGGCATAACCGAGTCCTATATTGGTAACTTCAATCGTATACGTGAAGGTTTCATTTTGAGTCACCCAACCGTTTTCATCTGCATCCAGTACACTTTTTTCTATTTTAAGTTTTGGTAATTCAACTGGAATTTCCACTTCAGGAGATGGATCAAAATCTGCATAGGCAACATTATAAAGTACAGGATTTCCCGCATCATTATGATGGGTGATCGTTGAAAGATCTAAGGTCGCTTTTAAAGATACCGTAAAATTGAGTTCCGCGGTTTTACCGGGATCAAGGCGTACAAGATAAATCCCGCTCATCAGTTCCGCTAAAGAATGGGACGATGTTACGCCATCGTGGATCATCGTGACAACCACATCTTCCGGACGTTCCGCAATGAAGGGTGCTACCCCATCAAAATCGTCCATGATTTCAACATTATAAGCGGGTGCATTTCCGTCATTTTTTACTACAATCTCATAAGTAAAGGCTTCACCTTGACTTACAGCACCGCTTAGATCATCATCTGTAACTTTTTTATGGATGATTAAGACACTGGATCCAATTGGAATGGATGTGGATGAATCTTTAAGTTCTTCCTCATGTTTTGCGAAGGCTTTGTTTCTGAGCAGTTCGCCTTCCAATTCATCGATCGTTGTTACTTTAAAGCGAAGGGTAACCCGATCCCCCGCACTGAGTTTAACCTCAACGCCTTTATTTTTATCTGTTAATGTTTCAAGGGTTAATGGTTCTGTCGTAATGAGACTTGATGTCGCTGTATTCCCATCGGCTCGATCAAAAGCAGCTTCAACTGTTACACTTCCTAAGCTCTCTTTTTCTTTAATACTATTTAGAATTTCTTGGAGTTCATCATAAATAACGACAGAATCAAGCACAGTTTGTTTCGTATTCTCAACTTCAATTTCATACTCAATTGCTTCACCAGGACTTACAATCCCATTCACTTCATGACCACGATCAATCGGTAATCCTAAGTCTTTTACTCGCTTCACAATTTCAAATCCCGACTCACCCGTGAGAATAAATGCACTGTCGTCATTTTCATATTCCGTGGTAACGATTTGCCCTTGTTCATTTAACTCATCAACATCCCAATAAACATGAGCGGTATTGTCAAGATGATGGGGTGCTGGAATGGAATTGATGTTCGCATTTGCGGTAAAGGTTAAGGTAATCTCAACCTCATCTTGGATTGCGCCCGAACTATTTAGAGGCAGCATGCCTGTAAATTCTAGACCGCCTCCCATTAACGATGCAATCGTATGACCTGGAACCGCCACATTGTTTCGCTTAACCTCAATGGTACCATCACCAACTGTTACGTAGTTTTGAACTTCAGTTAGAAGATCCTTTATTTTCATATCACTCATAACACTGCCTTCATTATGAGCTTTAATGGTATAGGTAAACACTTCTCCCGGTGTCAAAATTAAATCACCGGTATCATCAACGACCTCTTTAGTGATTTGAAAGTATGGATTGAGACCTGGAATTTCACGATCAATTTCTACCGGTGAAAGCAATTTTTCGTACGTCCACTCATGAATGTATGCGATATCCCCAAAGGATTTTCCTTGTCCACTGTTTGCGCCAAAGAAAGGTCCATTTCCTTCAAGTTGACCATCAACACTACGATAAATACAGTCATTACCATAGCGCCATTTAAAACTACCATTAGACTCTGTCCCTGCAGTCGCGTCCATTTGACCTTCAAATGGACCACAACCACTAACGATACGATCTTTTACAGGACGATGATCCCAATAAACTACATCTGCATTCGTTATCGGACGCATTAAACCATTAATACGTTCAATTGTAATACCCGAACGCAAGTCTTCAATATCATACCCTACAAAATGGATCTCACCACTTCGATCTATATCTGAGAAAATATGGACCGTTTGAGTAATTGGAACAGGAACACCCAGTCCATTCAAACCATCCCAACTCAGTGTAACAGGTTGACCACTTCGGTAAATCGTACTTAAAGTCACATCGACATCATCATCGTAGGATCCATTATTGTTGGTATCTACCTTTACTTCCACAAGTCCTTCATAGTTATTAATATCAACACGCACATCAACAGCTTGTGTATCATGAGATGTACGACTGTAGGTCATACTTACAAATTCAGGAAGCTTGATTTCTTGAGTTAGCCATGTCGATTCACCATCTGCATAGGTTGCGGTTTCGGGCATATCGTCATCCGGAACACTTGCAAAGAGTTTATAATTTGTTACTCGACTTGAACAATCCGAATCATCGGCTGCTAAGATATAATTGGGAATCCCAAATGCCTCATCCTTAAAAGCAATACCACCTTTTTTTAAGGCACTTTCATAGATTGGAGCACAAGCACTATCGGACTCCTCAACCAAACCTGCAGCATCACTTGTAATGAGAGAATCTTGACCGTTAAATCCATACAGCGATTGTTTGTAAATATAGCCGTCAATCATCATATGATAAAACACAAAATCTTCAAAAATATTTGCATTTTGAGTCAATTCAATCTGTTCAGACCATGTTCGCCCTAAAGCACGCGTTCCATCTGCTTTTAGAATATGGAAACGATAGCGTGCTGTTATGTTTTTTGTCTTCGGTATAGTAAAACGATAAATCCCCGAAGCGGGAGCTTTCAGCCAGTGATTTTCATTGGTTGCATCAAATTTATTGACCTCAGGATTTCCAGCTAAGGCATCCTCAGTCACTTCACGAGCATCACCAACATCAAACATCGTTTGATTTGACCCTGCATTTGCCGGTGTATTATTAATCGCTACAAATTTCAACGATTTTGAAACGCCCGGTCCCTCAAGGGTATAGTCCAAGTTATGTTTATTATTAATCCCTGACTTACGAATAAAGGTCCATTCGATTGCAAGGCTTTCACCCGCATTTAAATAGACATCAAATTTTGTATTGAATGCATTTGAAAAAGTATCAAAAACACTCACATCGCCTGGATTCATGCGCGTAATCGAATCCGAAGGCGTATCTTTTTGGACTGCATCTTCTTTAGACTTTGTTTCGCGTTCCGGTTTAACTTCCGGTGAATGCGCATCCTCATCATTTTCATGAGAAACTCCATCGTCGATGTGTTCCGTTTCAATCACATCATCGTCCAAAAGTTCATCATTTGAATCTTCATCACTTGGTGTTTCAGTTGGAACGACGACCTCTTCTTGAATTTCATTTATAAGTTGATCATCTTCCTTAATACCTTCTGTCACTGCGTTCACACCTATGCTGGATAATACCATCATTCCAACAAGTGTGAATAACATCAAACGACGTTTTCCATTTTTAATTTTATTCATGACATCCTCCTACCCCATAATCGGTTTTAGACACAAATTTTTATAGAATTCGTTGAAAGCGGATCTTCACAAAGATGTCCGATAAAATACATGAAATACTTATACAAAGTATAGCATACCGCCATTGTTTAAGAAGCGCTTACACCTCTTTTCATCTCCTTTTCATCTACCGCTACGAAAGTATAAAAAAAACACTTCTAAACGAAGTGTTTCCTTATTATTTATAGCATCGCACCATTTTGGTTAAATCGATACCATTTCCCTTGGATTTTGTGTCGTCCGGTTATCATGGCTCCTGAATCATTGAGATAGTACCATTTTTGATTTATTTTCTTCCATCCGATTGCCATCGCACCCGAATTTTCGAGGTAATACCATTTGTTGTTTACCTTCTTCCATCCAGTTGCCATCGCTCCAGCGTTTTCAAGGTAGTACCATTTGTTGTTTACCTTCTTCCATCCGGTTGCCATCGCGCCCGAATTTTCGAGGTAATACCATTTGTTGTTTATTTTTTTCCAACCAGTTGCCATCGCACCAGATTCCTCAAGATAATACCACTTGTTCGAAACTTTTTTCCAACCCGAAGCCATTTCACCTGAGTTCTCAAGATAATACCACTGATTCTTAACCTTTTTCCATCCCGTGGCTACGGAACCATCGTGTTCTGTTAAGTACCACTTTTTATGAACTTTATGCCACCCTGATGTCGTTCCTTTTTCAGCCGTTGCATAATAACGTTTTTGATTTACATTAAAAAACCCAGTTAAAGGCAGTCCATCTTTACTAAAGTAGTAGTTGTTTTGACCGATTTTTTTCCATGTATTTTTAACACGATTCCCGTGTTCATCAAAGTATGCTGATTTTCCCGCTGTTTTTTCCCAGCGATTCTTAAGGATAACCTCTTTTGGTTTTTCTGGCGCAATCGGCTTGATTGGCTGTTTCTTATATTCTTGGATGGCATCTTCAATCCGTTGAAGTCGTTTATCTGCTACAAACGATAATCCTGATAAATCGCCTTGAGGCCATGTTTTAAATATATCTTCCGCAAGATAAGTTTGAACGGATGACAGATTTGGATAGCGTTGAGCTAAACTTAACGCTTTTCGTGCGGAATACTCCAATGAGACAAAATCCATGTGGTGCATTACCTTTTGAGAAACATACGCTTCAACATCTTCCACGCGATTTTTATTTTCCAATTCCGCTAACATCGCTGCTTTTGGAATCCGCATCGCTTGATATTGTTTCCAAAATGGTTTATATCCTTGGTAAAATGCTATATCCGGTAATGCCTTAAATTCATGATCGATTGATGCTTCCATGCTGTACAAACGATTTATTTGACTTCTTGCTTTTACTTTAGCGTTTTCAAGAAGTGTCTCGGGTGCTTTTAAACGTGCTTTTTCGTTTGCCTCTTGTGCTCGCTTAAAGACACTTTGCATCATATATTCATTTTTATCATTGTACGCAGACTCCATCTCATTATCATAATGATTCTTTTCACTTTGAGTTAGAAACTTCATCTTAAAAAGATCGTCTCGAAGTTTTAAATAAATATCTGCCATCAAGGAATTCTTTTTATCCAAGGCAAGAAGTTCTTCGCGATACGTAGCCAGTGCTTCAAGGGGGGCACTTTGTATAAGCTCGATATAATTTTCTTTCACCCCAGATGGAATATAAAAGAATCGTCCGCGAATCTCTTCGGTTAGTGCTTCAATTGCCTTAAGTCGCGTTTCTCGAATTTTACGTTCTTCAAACGGTTTCTTGAGCGCCACAATTTTTGCTGCTTGTTGATCTACCGGTAGTTTTTTTACCTGATTAATATAATGATTGACCCGTTCTTCAGTCATGCCTTCAAATGAGTATAAATATGCTTTAAACATTATCAATGCTCGGTCAGGTGTCAACTCTGAATAATATTTTAAGTCCTGTTCGGCTTGTGTTAGTTCTTGCGCATTAATCAGTGTTGTTTTATGCATCAAAACCGTAAAACCAATACAAGCACATAAGACACATTTTAAAAAACGTGTTTTGTGTTTTGTTCTGTATGTCATAACGTTTATCCCCTCTGTTCTTTTTTGAAACATTCTGTTGCATTTTGATATGTTTCTGAAATTAAAATAAAATATTTCGAACGTCATGTAAAGATTTTTTTTCGTTTAGCGGCTATTTAAGGTCTCTATTAAGATTTCTTAAGATTTAGGCGCCTAAAAACCTTAAAAAATAGACCTTTAACGCAATCCATTGTGAAATTAATGATACCGGTATCATTTTTATCGATAACCTCTTGACAACACAGTTGTTCTCATGTATTTTGGTAATGTAAATGAATGTTCACATGTTACTATTTAATTAGGCAGGGTGATTACAAAACGTCGTTTTTGTAATTGTCCTGTCTTTTTCTATGGAAGGAGGTTAAGGTAACGTGAACCGAAACTATAAGGAGGAAACAATGAAATACTTGAAGAAGCAATTCGTAATCTTAGCATTAAGTTTTGGATTAGCACTCGCTGGTTTTGGAAATAAGGTCTATGCGGACGAACCCGCCAACGTCCCTTTAAGCATTCTTTCGATTGATGCCGGTCGAAAATACTTTTCTGAAGATCAATTAATGGACATCATCAATCACGCGCATCAAAATGGTTATACTGGAGTACAGATACTTCTTGGAAATGATGGTCTACGCTTTGTTTTGGATGATATGTCCATGAATGTACAGGGGAAAACATTTGAAAGCGATGCAGTTAAGAACGCAATCACAGCCGGAAACAAAAGCTATTATGATGATCCTCACGGTGATGTTTTAACTGAAGTGGAAATGACGCGCATTTTAAAACACGCTAAATCAATTGGAATCGATATAATTCCTGTTATCAATAGCCCAGGACATATGGATGCTATTCTTGTAGCTATGGAAGAACTTGGATTAACAGACGTTCGTTACCAAAACAACGGTAAGACTTCGAAGCGAACTGTAAATATTGAGAACAAAGAAGCGATTGCCTTTGTTCAGGCCTTAACTAAAAAGTATGTCGATTTCTTCGGCGATTCAGGTGCATCATCCATCTTCAACTTTGGTGCTGATGAATATGCAAACGACGTCTTCACATCACCAGGATGGGGTGAACTTCAGAAAAAAGGCCTCTATGATGACTTTATAGAGTATGCTAATACTTTAGCTAAGATTATCAAAGATGCCGGGATGAAACCCATGAGTTTTAATGACGGAATCTACTACAACAGCAACGACCAATATGGAACCTTTGATCAAGACATCATTATTTCTTATTGGACCTCAGGATGGTGGGGATTTAATGTCGCAAAACCGCAATACTTTGCATCAAAGGGTCACCCAATTCTTAATACAAATGATGGTTGGTACTGGGTTTTAGGTCGCATCGATAAAGATGGTTATAACCTCAATGACGCGCTTAAACGAACACAAGCGAACGATTTCAATGTATTAGCTGGCGGCAGTACGATTCCATCAATTGGAAGCATGCAAGCCATTTGGGCTGATGATCCTTCACAAGATCATGGTATGAATCATATTATGGAACTCATGGATGCTTTTGCGACACGACACGCAGATCACATGGTGAAACCTGCAGACTATTCAGAGCTTGATCATACACTCGGTGCAATTCCTCAAGATCTTGATCTTTATACTGATGAATCTGTTGCGAAACTTCAAGAACTTGTGGATTCTATTGTTCGCTCCTACCGCATTCCCGAACAAACTAAAGTAGATGAAACAAACAAACACCTTGAAGCAGCTATCAAAAATCTTCAATTAAAAAAGGCCGATTACTCGCGACTTAATGCATTAAAAGATCGTGTCGCAAAATTAAACGCAGATGACTACGAAAACTTTGAAGTGATTACAGATGCATTAGCTTCCATTGAAGAACATCGTAACATCACACAACAACATGATGTCGATGCGTGGGTTACAGCTTTAGAGAATGCTATGAGTTCCTTAAAATTCCGTAACAGTGAACCCAGCATGCCATCACCTAAAGATGATGACACCAAAATCATTGACACGATAACAGATAAGAAGCCCACACCTTCAACCACAACTCAAACAACAGTTCAAACAACAGCAGAAACACTACCTCAAACAGGCGTGCAAAGCAATGTTTCAGCCAAAGTTATGGGAAGTCTAGTATTGGTCGCTGGTGCTTGGTTCTTAAAACGAAAATCTTAACCATTGAATTTATATAAGCAAAAGACACACAAGAATCGTGTGTCTTTTTTACTTTATGTTTTTTCTAAGGTTTATACGTCAAAATGTCGTTTTTGATTTTTTCCATAAACATTTGTTTCTACTTTTATGGCTATATCTACACCGTAGTTACTCGACGTGGTGGTATATGGTAAATCCTCAGATGTTTTTTTAATCCTTCACGGGATCACTTAGAATCGTAATATGTCGAATAACATCCCAACTGACAATGTTGTTTCCAACATAAAGATACATGTAATCTGAGTAACCCGTAAAGGAACCCGTAATCGTATCGATGAGACGATTGTTTCCATCCCGTATGTTGACTTGAATGCTGATGCGACAGGACTTGGTAAAAGCATGTTGGAGCACTGAGTCCATTTCTTCTCGAGTCATTTGTGGAAGTTCAATGACTTCCTTTGTCGCATGAGTTTGTCCTTCATTAATTGTTTTTGTAAGTTCTGATAAAGCAAAGGCAGTTCCCCATTTCAAACCAAAAGGACGATCATGATAGTCGTTATAATTTGTAAATGTTTTTTTTGTTCTTCTCCGTGTCATCATCACAACCTCGACTTTCAATCCCTTCCATGCCCCCTGCATGCCCTCCTACTAAGGAACTTCGAGCAATGGCACGCCCACCTTGTGTCAAACTGCTCGCGTAAACAAGTTTTGTAAAGCCAAACTTCGTGCGTACATCATCAACCACTTGATCCAATTTGCGATCGCGATCCACAATTTCAATCGGCTCAAAAAGATTAAGTTGATCTTGGGTTGGACTTTCCAGTTGAGTGCAATTAATACCGAGATTTCGTACAACTTGAATATCGTAATACTGATCAAAAATTTTGAGTAACGCTTCCGCAATCCGTGCACTGTTATTGGTTGCCTCAATTTTCACTTGCTTACTAAATCCCGTTTTTCCAGTATCGTCAATATAGCTCAGTGAATAGCCAATCCATAACCCAATGCATTTGGTGTATTTATTTTCCTTACGAAGCCGTGTTGCGACTTGGTCGGCCATTTCACGAATGACCACGATAATTTCCTGTTTGTTAGTATAATCGCGATTTAAAACCTGGGAGTTTCCAATTGATTTTGATTTTGGCGTATACACTTCACCTAAAAACGTACGGTCGATACCCCATGCATGGGCATAAAGTTGCAAACCAATTACGCCCATCTCTTTTTTTAGATGATTGTAGTTGGCGTGTGCGAGTTGCTCAATGGTCTCAATCCCCATACGTTTAAGACGCAAAGCAGTACGATTTCCAATCCCCCAAAAATCGGTAATGCTTTCAATCTTCCAAAGTTTTGTTGCGACATCTTCATAGCGCCATTCCGCTTTCATATCGCGGGTGTGCTTCGCTTCATTATCAAGTGCAAGTTTCGCAAGCAATGGATTATCACCAATACCAACCGTCGTATAAATTCCCGTATCATTGTAAACATGCGTTTGAATCATCTTCGCCAGTTCGTAGGCACTCTTACAATTAAAGTATGTTAGTGAATCCGTAACATCTAAAAATGTCTCATCGACCGAATATGTTGAAACATTTTGATCATCAACATAACATCGGAAAATTTCATTAATCTGTCGGTGAATGGCCATGTAAAGATTCATTCTGGGGGGTGCAATCACGAGGTCTTCAGGATATGGAAACGGTAAATCACGTGCACGACTTACATTGCTGATTCCAAATGCTTTCTTAGCCATCGGACTTGAAGCAAGTATCAGTCCACTGCCACGTTCACGAACGCTCTCACTGGGATAACTCATCACCACTAATTTCGTTTTTAATGGATTTAAACCCCGGGCAACGGCCTCACACGATGCGTAAAAACTTTTACAATCAATGCATAATATATCGCGTGATGGCTCTTTCTCATAATCAAAGACCAGATTCATGCAAACCACCTCCTGTCTAAAATTATAACGAAAATAGACGACACTTAATGACGTCTATTTTAAGTTTCTAAATAAATAACATGATCTGCGAGCGCGATTAAATCTTGATCATGCGTTACAACAACAACCGTTTTCCCACGCGCCTGTAAATCTTTTAGAAGATCAAAAATAAGATATTTATTCGCTGCGTCTAAACTACCCGTAGGTTCATCCGCAAGAATCAGATCACAAGGTTTAAGGAGTAATCGGGCAATCGCAATTCGTTGTTGTTCTCCCCCCGAACATTGATAAACATGTTGATCTAAAATATTGGGTAGTCCTACCTGATTCAAGGCATCAAGCATCGTATCTTGAGAAGTCTTTAACCCTTCCATCGCAATTTTTAAATTATAGGCTACGGTCTTTTCTGGAACCAATGCGAAGTTTTGAAATAAATAGCCAATATGATTGCGTAACATGGTGGTTGCCCTCCGTGAAAAGGGTTTAAGATTTCGCTGGGTTAAAATTGTGACATCCCCGCTATCCGGAACATCCAAAAGCCCCATGATATTTAAAAGCGTACTTTTTCCAGATCCCGAAGGACCGGCAATAATCGTAAAACTGTTTTGAGGAATCGTAAGCGAATAATCTTTAAGAATTACACGATTTCCAAATGTTTTGGTAATGTTTTCAAGTTGAATCATCCTAAATCTCCTTTCAAGAAATTCAACACATGTTCATTTTCAAATTTTCGAATTTGGTAAATCATCCAGATAAAATCCGTTAAGAGTACAAGAAATGATAGAAATGTTAGACTTTGAATCGAAATCTTTGGACTCCCTTCTGAAGCCATCCTCGTTGAATACATAATCACAATCACATAGCCAACCACAACAGACATCATATTCCACACAATCACGCCGCCATAACGTTCCATGTGATGTTTCCCCTGGAGATACTGTACTGAAACTTCCATACCTTTTTGGTCGATAAACATCTCAAAAATCAAGCTTGAAAACAAGACCATGAGCGATAAGGTTGCACCGAACATCACATAAAATTTAAATTGATTTTCTTTATACATTGTCATCGTTGTTTCAAAGACGTCTTCTAATCTTGTGATTTCAGGCATATCGCTCCACTTTGAAATCTCTTGAACAACGTGATTAAAAGAAGCTTCCTTCGATTGTGAAGCAAAGACTGAATTCGTACTAATCCACTCCACAAATTGTGCGTCTGGCGTCACTACTATTAAGATGGGGACGTTCCTACGAATGCTATTGCGGATATTTTGGTATGTTGTTGAGGCGACGTTTGGTGTTTGACGGACTGGGATGGTATCCACTTCAAAATGTGGTATTGGCATATCCTCACTGCCTTCAGGTACAAGCATCGTGTTCCTTTCAAGTCTCCTTAAATCAAGAACATGACCCTCTCTTGTGAGAATTGACTCACCGTTAAGTGCATTCCGATTTGTAATAATGTATCCCCGGTCTCCATGACGATCTATCATTGAATCACTATTGATATACGATAAACCATAATGTTCTACCAATTCAAAGACCTTCATATTAAACGCATCCGATTCACTCGATGTCGTGTCATAACCATAGTTAATTGAACTGATCATTAATCCTGATTGCAATGCTGGGGTCTTCGAAACAACATGTTTATATTGTCGAATGTTTTGATAGGAATCATAGATTCCTACCAAGGGAATCGCTAAGATTACTACCGCAACGATTTTAAACCATGGAATAACAATCTGGATAATCCTAGATTTTGTACGTCTCTTTAGAAACATGCTTTTTACAGTAAAAGTTTGAAATAAGAAAAACAGGATTATTGTAACCATGACAAACCCAAAATAGATTGCTGTAAGTATGCCTAAATTACGAAGATATCGTAGTGAGATCGTGTGAATGAAACCAATGTTTATCACACTCATCACGATGAATGTGCTTATGAAAACAGCGAGATATCCTAAAACGGGTCTTAGAAAGATTTTCTTAAAGATAAGAATCGGTCGGTTGCCATGGAGGTGTCGAATGGTGATTTCACGATTTTCTTCCAAATTAATCATGACAAGAATGGTAAATAACGTCCCAATCGTTAAAATTAAGAGTGAATTGGGAAATTCAAACGGATTGGTGAAAGCGTTCAGCTGCATGAGTTGATCAAGTACTTCAACTTCTCTAGAATCATCTGAAATCACCATACCACAGTAGGCGTGATCACTTACATCCGCACAGGGAATCAGTGGTTGCAGAAAATCGTTATAAAATGCATCTTTAAACGTTCCCATCTTTTCCGGTTGCACAAATACTTGAAGACCAACAATGAGATGCTCCGACTGATTGTCTCTATTTTCCAAAAAGTGAAGCGGATAGTAGTTGATTTCTGGATTGTAGGAATCACTTTTTGGCGCGTTTTCATTACGATTAAACGGTAATACGTACGCAGTCGCATCTTTTTGAAGCGGATTGTTTGAAATAAAGCGCTGTTCTTCTTGAGATTTAAAATTGAAATCATCGATACGGTCACTCAGTTTTAAGTGGTTCAAAACTTGACTTTGATCCGTATATACATAGAAATTATTGGTATAACGATCTTGAATATTAATCACACCATCATAATTATATTTTTGAAAAAACGCAATCAGTTCGCCAAGAAACGATGATTGGCTTCCTTGATACCGTTCCATACTCAAACTCATAGTTACTGTCTTCATTGACCCATTAAGCTGTTCTTGTTTAAAAAGCAAATTTTGACTTGCTTTATAGCCTCGATCAAATTGTGTAAACGTAATATTAAACAAAAGCAATGCCGTTAAAATCGTAAAAATGTAACCAAGTTTACGCATCAAATCCCCCCTTATTTTACGAAAAAACACAGAATTTTTACTGTGTTTTTCAATTAAAACATTTATTTCAGGCTTACCGTGGATGAATCATGGATTCGGGTTTTAAAGCCTCATCCACCTCAGCCTCACTCATCAAGCCTTGTTCAAGGACTAAAGTCTTAAGTGATTTATTTTCTTTAAGGGCTTGTTTGGTAATTTCAGAAACTTTCTCATAACCCAAATATTTCACCAATGCTGTTGCCATCGCAAGTGAGTGTTCCACGTAATCTTGAATGCGATGTTCATTAACTTTAATATCCTGAATTGCATGAATGCGTAACGTTGCACATGCATGACGTAAGATCTCCAAGGATTCAAACAAGTTATCGAATAAAACGGGTTCAAACACATTCAACTCCATTTGTCCGGCTTCGGCGGCAAGAGTAACCGTCGCATCATTACCAATCACTTGAAAACAAACTTGATTCACAACCTCAGGTATCACTGGATTAACTTTACCCGGCATAATTGAACTTCCTGGTTGTTTTTCAGGAAGAAATATTTCATTAAACCCTACCTTGGGTCCTGATGCCATCATCCGGATGTCATTACAAATTCGCGATAAGCCTACCGCAAAGGTTTTTAATGAACTATGAACATTCGCAAAGCCATCGACGTGCTTGGTTGCATCGACGAGGTCTTCTGCACTTACAAAAGATTTTCCTGTAATTCGACTTAAGTGCGAAACAGCTTGTTCGCGATACCCTTCAACTGAATTAATGCCCGTCCCTACTGCGGTTGCCCCTAAATTAATAACTTGCATTTCACTCAGAGACTGTTTTAACCGTTGGATATCACGGCGTATTACAGACTCATAACTATGAAAGACTTGCCCCATTGAAATCAAAACGGCATCTTGAAGATGGGTCCGTCCGACTTTGATGATCTTACTAAATTCCAGGGCTTTCGCATGAAATGTATCTGCGAGAAAGGTCATCTCTTCAACCAACAACATTCCAAGATTTAAAACCGTTAGTTTTCCAGCTGTTGGAATGATGTCGTTTGTAGACTGTGCCCGATTCACATGATCATTGGGATGGATGTAGTCATAAACACCAATCGGCCGGTTTAATATTTGGGCTGCCCGATTAGCGATAATTTCATTTACATTCATATTCATGGACGTCCCCGCACCTCCTTGAATCGCATCTGTGATAAATGCATCTTTATACTTACCACTTATAATCTCATCACATGCAAAAACAATTGCATCACAGCGAGGTCCATCCAACTCACCCACTGATTTATTGGCAAGGGCACACGCCTTTTTAACCTGAGCCAATGCTAGGTACATCATATCATTGACACGTCTTCCTGTTATCTGAAAATTTTGAAGTGCACGGACTGTTTGTGCACCATACAAAGCATCCTTAGGAACCTTAACGCTCCCTAAAGAATCATATTCAATACGAACATTTTGGTTTTTCATACCGTTCTCCATTTTGTCTTTAAGTTCATTTAAATATTACTGGGCTTCGTCAGGTTTAATCATTTTTTGATAATCAAAAAATGCATCAAATTCATCGGGACGCATTGCCCCAAGTTCTACTACGACCGTTTTTATGCTTTTACCCTCTTGATGAGCTTGATTCACAATTTTCGCGGTCTGATCGTAACCAAACTTACGATTTAAAAATGTGGCAGTCATTAAAGATTGATGCAGATTATCGGACATTTGGTGTGTATCAACATCAAGCCCTTTTAAACATCGAAGGTTAAAAGAATTCAAAGCATCCGAAAGTAAGCAAATTGACCGACTGGTGTTATGGATAATTAATGGCATAAAGGTATTTAATTGGAAATTCCCCAATGCCGCACCAATGGTAATGGCAGTTTGATTTCCCATAACTTGTGCACACACCATCATTAAGGCTTCACACTGTGTTGGATTCACCTTTCCAGGCATGATCGAGCTCCCCGCTTCATTTTCAGGCAATACGATTTCTCCCAAACCACAACGCGGTCCACTGGCTAAAAAACGGATATCATTTGCCATCTTCATACTGTTTGAAGCAATAGCGGCTAGGGCGCCTTGTAAGAAAACAAAACTGTCTTTAGAACTGATGGCATGGAATTTATTGGGAGTCGGTCTAAACGATTCGTGATACATTTGATTCAAAGCATCACATACCGCTTGGTCAAACCCTTCGTAAGCATTTAAACCCGTACCGACCGCTGTGGCACCAATTGCAAGAGATCGCAAAGACTCTAAGCACATATGTAATTGTTCAAGGCCTTCATGATACATATGCCGCCATGCCCCAAGCTCTTGACCAAACGTAATCGGTGTTGCATCTTGAAGATGTGTTCGACCGGTTTTCATTATAGATCCATATTCTGCGATTAATTGATCAAATGTTTCAATCATGTGTTCCATACTTGGAATGAGCCGAGTTTTAATCAACAAAACCGTACTTAAATGCATGGCAGTTGGGAACATATCATTAGAACTTTGAGCATAATTAACATGGTCATTGGGGTGAACGCCTTCCCCTTTAAAGTGCGTGTTTGCAATGTGTGCAATCACTTCATTCACATTCATATTTGTTTGGGTACCACTTCCGGTTTGCCAAATTGAAAGCGGAAATGCATCGTCTAAATCATTTTCTAAGATAAAATCGCATGCTTCAGCTATTGCACGAACCGTGTGTTCCGCTATTTTATGATGAGCATGGTGAACTTGGGCCGAAACTTTTTTTAAAACAATCAATGATTCAATCAAGGATTTAGGCATGGTTTCCTGACCAATTGGAAAATTTTCAATGCTCCGTTGGGTATTAACACCCCAAAGTGCATCGTTTGAAATCTCAATACGTCCAAACTTATCTTCAAATGTTGACATTTAGTCCTCCTTTGCAACACCCGTTTCAATGGCTTTTTGAGCTACTGCGTTTGATACTGCATCCACAACACGTGGATCAAGTACACTTGGAATAATATATGTTTCACTCAGTTCTTCTTCGGTAATTAAACTTGCGATAGCTTGTGCAGCGGCAAGTTTCATGGATGCATTAATTTCCGTTGCATAAACGGAAAGAGCACCTTTAAAAATTCCTGGAAAGGCGAGGACATTATTAATTTGATTGGGATAATCGGAGCGTCCCGTCCCAACCACACGTGCGCCGCCTTTAATTGCTTTGTCGTAAGGAACTTCTGGATTTGGATTTGCAAGTGCAAAAACAATAGCATCTTTATGCATTGACGCAATATCTTGTTCCGTCAATAAATTCGCAATGGAAACACCAATAAAAATATCTGCATCCACAAGTAAGTCTTGTAATGTTTGGGCTTCCAAGTCATCGCTTAGATACTGACATAAATCCGCTACAACCGCATCATCTTCATATGACTGTGTTGTTGAGATGATGCCTTGGCTGTTTGTCGCATAAAGATTTCGTGCACCGTATGCATAAAGCATCTTGATAATCGCACTCCCTGCAGCACCCGTTCCTGAGATCACAATCTTGGTGTCAGGTAACGCTTTTCCCACAAGACGACAGGCATTGATTAGTCCTGCTAGAACAACAATTGCGGTCCCGTGTTGATCATCATGAAATACAGGTATTGATAATGAACGCTGTAATGTTTCTTCAATAAGGACACATTCAGGGGCCTTAATGTCTTCTAAATTAATCGCACCAAATGATGGTGCAACCATCTCACAAAATGCAATGATGTCTTCAGGTGTTTGCGCATCAATCACTAAAGGAATCGCATTGAGACCTGAAAAGGCTTTGAAGAGCATTGCCTTTCCTTCCATAACCGGCAGGCCCGCTTCCGCACCAATATCACCTAACCCTAAGACAGCAGAACCGTTACTGATCACCGCGACCGTATTGCCCTTCCATGTATAGTCATAGACCTTATTGAGATCTTCTTTTATTTGAAGACAAGGCTCTGCAACGCCTGGAGAATACAAAAGTCTCAGGTCCTCTTGTGATGTTACCGGTTGTTTAATATCGACTTCAATTTTCCCTTGAAGTTTTCGATGTAATTCTAGTGATGCATCTTTTAATTGACTCATACAATACTCCTTCTATTTTATCTCTATTTTATCATTTTCATCTATTAAATAGGTTAAGGCTGTGTGTAAATCCAAAAGAAAGCAATTATGAACAACATGTTTATACAAAAAAGCCCGAAGCAAAGGCTTACGAGCTTTTTCAATCTAAAACTTTAAGATCTATTCACGATTTTTAATTGCCATCAATGCCATGCCTAAGAAAACAAAGATTGATCCGATATGATTATCTGAAATTCCAGTTTGCGGCAAAGTCTTCGTTTTGGATTGGTGTTGATAATGATTGGTGATATCAAATCCGTCGACTGTTGATTGATAATTTTGAATTGGTAGTTCATCAACTGTATAACGAATACGTTTTCCTTCTTTGTATTTTGGTAACATATCAAAGGAATACTTCCATCCATCATTTGCATAAACATCTTTCGATTGGACATGAACCCCATCAGCATAAAGTCGAATCGAAATAGAGTTTGGTCTCATGGTTTCTCGATTTTGATCGTTCCACAGTTTCTGGCCTTGGATTGAAATAGTTTCGAGAACATGAGTATTAGTAAGAATTGATTTTGTTCCATTTTCAAGCACTGAACTGCTTTGATATCCTGGAACTTCCGACACCTCTTGAACATGATAATCAACTATTACTCCGTTTGAATCAAATCTTGGCAAATCACTCCAAGTAAACATCCATTGCATACTTCCATCAAGGTTAACTGGATTACCATAAGGAACTTGGTTCGCATATAATTGCACCTGAATCGATAGCGGACGTAGACCATCCCGATTATTGTCATCATCCCATACCTTTAAAACCTGATGTGATATAGTATTCGATTGATAACGATTATGAAGGTCAAAGCCATCTACGGTTAAATCGAATCCTGCCACTTCATCTTCGTCAATTGAATAGAGAATTTCTTTTCCATCCAAAAATTTCGGGAGATTTGGGAATTGATATGCCCATCCTTGATCTTTGGTCACAGTTTTCGATTCAATTTTAGTTCCATTTGCATAGAGATTAACCGTTATTTCACTTGGAACCACACTTTGATTGAATGGTTGAGTATTTGGTGACACCGCTTCGCTTTTTGTGTCAAAATGCCAGTATTTCTTACCTTTAATTTCAATCTGTTCTGGACTATGACGGTTCGTAATGGTCAAGCCCTCAACAACAGAATCATAACCCGGCACCGCGTCCTCATGGACTGTATACACAATTTCATTGCCAGCATCATCCAACTTTGGAATATTTAAAAATGTATACTTCCAATTTGTTTCGGCTGAAACAAATTGTTTATAAGTCGTGTCTGCACCGTTTGCACGTAAACGAACCGCAATTTGATCGGGTCGAATTCCATCACGATTATAATCATCGTCCCATATTTTTTCACCCGATATTGAAATTGTATCGATAAAACGCTTATTAATAATCTCAGTATAATATTCTTTCGTCCCATCAAAATCATTTTCTGTGATGCGCAGTTCTTTATCTAGTCGCATATACCCTTTTGGAGCTTCAAGTTCTTTTATTGTATAGTGATCTTTTAAAAGACCCGTGAGTACTCCAATCCCAGTTTCATCAGTTGTGATTGTACCTACTGACTGCCCAACTGAATCACGGATGACATCAAACTTCGCACCGGCTAAGGGTGTACCCGATTCATTTTTCTTAAGAATTCGAATCGTGTAATGATATCCATTTGCGTATCCTCCCGATGTTTGAAATGTAAGCTCCGTATCTCGTTCCCTAATTATCTCCTTATTGGCTTTCATAACGGCATAGTTTTCAAACGATTCACCATTTAAGGCATCATGGTTCGAAAGTACTTTGTAATCAATTCGATAACCGACTTTATCTATATCACCGAAATCTACAGAAAATTGGGTTGCATCTTCATTTATCAATATTTGAAATTTATCCGTTACATCGCGACTTTCGTCCAAGACAAATGAGCCTGCATCATTTACACGCCAAATACCTTGTGTAATTTTAAAGCTTGAAACATCATATCTTAATCCCGGTGATTTCAATGAATCTTCAACATGAACATCATTATACGTTGCGGCTGAGCCATTGATTCTTAAGACATAACGGAGTTCAGTTCCGTTATCATTATTAAACCAAGCATATTTAGTAAATTTTTCAGAAGGATTATCACCAACTTTTTCGTATTCCAAATCACCAACAAAGTAAGATTGACCGTCAATATCAATCCATATAGGAACCGATTGCTTTTCAGTAATGGTTTGTGTATCAATGCGAACATTTACAAAAAGACCTCCACTGACATCTGAATGATGTTCGGGATAATCGGTATAGGTCATTAATATTGTTTTAGTTTGAGCATCCACTTTTGCGACAGCAATAACATCGCCCTTTTTATTTTCAATATTAAATTCTTGATCTTTTAGAAGTCGTAATGATTTTGGTAATTGAATAAGGGTGGTATCCCCTTTTTTCACTGTATTGTTAGGAAGTTCAAACTCAAAATTTAGTTGGACATCAGTCCATTGATTAATGTTTGAAAGTGGCTTCCCTTTACTATCTGTAATTGTCATTTTGGTAATATAACGATTATCCGCATATACATTTCGAACTGAAGCGGTCCCCAAAATGTTTAGAATCAAACCAGTCATGAGTATAAATACCATAAAATAATGTTTTTTCTTAAACATCACATACCCTCCTCTACATTTATGATTATATACATTCACAAATAAATCTTATATTACCTAATTTATGATCTCAACACGAACTCTACCATTCATAGTTGAACGGCAGCAATTCGTCAAAAGTCATTGGTATGACTCACTTTCAACTACAATAATTTGTTATTTTAAATGAGTTATTCACATGTGCGATGGCGTACAAATCGACAAACGAGAAGTAACATACCAAAGACAATTAAGTAGTGTGAAACAGTATCACGTTCGCTAACGCCCGTCAACGGCAAGGTATTTGGTTCTACCTTACTATTTGTTATCGTTTTGGATTTATTCGTAGATTTTGTTTCAGGTGGCATCACTGAGTGGGATTTATCCTCGTGTTGTTCTGGTCGATTTTGAGTATCTAAATCATGTTTTGGGGTGTTCTTCTCCTCTTGCGAAATCTTTGACGAGATTACAATTGTTACTGGATGAGAAACCATATGTCCCGATTTAAAAACGACATTAAGATTGCGCTTGATCGTACCTTCAACATCATAGTCGACAGGTACATCCAACGTCATTGTTTGAATCTCTGGATGATCCTTTAAAAGTGACTCAAACAAATACGGATTTCCTAAAGATGTCATAAATTCTTGAGGTAAATTTACTTTGGGCATTGGCTGCAGCGGAATAAGCGGGTTCGTTTTCACAATACGACCAATTTTCAAGCGACCCGTCATCATTTTTTCTCCATCACTCAAATCTTTTTTTAAGAAACGAATCTCATGAACTAAATCAAGATCTTTAAGTGTAAATTGATGGTTTTCATTATCATATGTGATTTTATCCGAGAAAATATCAGGCTTAATTACGTCTCCATCAATCCACTTAAATGGATTCTTAAATGAGTACACACCTTCATGTTCTAAAAGGTCAACTTCCGCAACTTGGTCAAATGCTTTCAAGTCTGTAACTGAACTTGGGATATGACTCAAATCAGAGATTCTATTTTTGGAAAGATCAAGTTCTTTCAGTTGCGGTAACGTTTTCAATGAATCTACATTTTTCAATTCATTATTTTTGAAATTCGCAAAGACAAGTTGGTTTAGTTGGGCTACATCTGGCAATGATTCAAGCCCCAACGATTCAAGCGTCAAATATTGGAGTTGGGGATGATTAAGACTCAACGTCCTTGGATTAATCCGTTCATCCCGAACGATAAGACGCTCAAGTTCATGGTAACCTCTCAGAAAGTTCGCATCTTCCATTCCGGTATTTACCATCGATAAATCACGGATTGTGTTGGGCAAACGCTCTGGATTAACGACATTAATATTTTGAAATCCAAGTTGAGTAAGATGAATATTTTTCAGAACATCCGCATCAAATTGTGTATCATTTTTCTTGAACTGAGTAATCAAGAGACTCTTTAATTCATTTAAGTGCTTGAGTGGGGTATAGTCCCGCACTCCTGAATTCATAATCATCAGTTTCTTTAAGTTTGGAATGTATTCAAATTCATCTAGACTTTTGGTATTGCGAACTGGAAATCGATTTAAATCCTCTATTCCCTTTAAAGACTCTAAATCAAAGGCATTTTCTTTTGATTTCAATGCCCGTTGGACGGCATTTCGAATCCCTTCATCCTCGAGGGTAATGGATGCAGCATATACAGGTATTTGAAACCAAAACATAAATGCACACAGTAAAACAACAATTTTTTTCTTCACGGTATCCTATCTCCTTTATTCTAAATGCAAAGCTTTCGCATTTAGAATATTCGATTTTTAGCGATTCGTCAACCTCTTTTATATAAATTTGAAGGATATACTCTAAAATAAAAAAATCGTCCTGTACTGAAAACATAAAAAAACAGACATGATAATTTTCATGCCTGTTTAAGAAAAACATACGTTTTAGTGTTCGCTACGCTTTGCTTTTATCACTTCTAAAACAAGTAACAAAGCACCGAAGCCAATGACCGCTTCACCATAGTATGATTTTGAAATTCCTGTATTAGGAAGTGGATCGGGTGTTTCAGGTTTCTCAGGAATTACCGGTGCATTATCATCAATAACGTGAACTGTTATCTCTGCATAAGTATTCTTTTCATCACTACGTGTCTTAGATTTTAGGCTATACATAATCGTGTATTCGCCTACTTGTTGTGTGTCGACGGAACCTTTGACGTCAATAGTATCCAGTGAGAACGCGATAGCATTCCCGTCTTTGTCTGTTGCGGACACGAAGTTATCTTTAGCATCCCACGTATCACCAACATGAATCGTCGAGTCTTTTGCGTTAATACGCGTTAAGTCTTCTTTGACCACAACCGTCGCAATTGAGGAAGTGGATCCATATCGATAGGTAATTAAATACGTACCTGGCTTAGTCGTATCAACAACCCCTTCAACAGTAATATCCTCAAAGGCAATCTCATTTCCCTGAGAGTCACTTGCTTTGACGAAATTATCTTCCGATTTCCACGTATCACCAACATAGATCGTACTGTCTTCAACATCAATTTTTACCGTTACTTTTGAAAAGGGTGTGATTACATTTCCTTTAAACTCAAGTTCACCACCGTTATAAACACGGTGATAAGACCATTCAGTAATCATTTCACCCGTGTCTACCGTAAAATTAGCCCAGTTCATCGTGGATGTCGTGTCATCAAATGTTCCCGTTGCATGACTTCCAAGCGGATCGACCCACACGAGTGGTTGACCCTCATAATCGATAAGTTCAATTTTTTGAGCATATGAATCACCTTGAAGTTCGACGGCATCTTCATAAATTCCCTGCTCATTAACGTAAATCATAACACCCGGACGAAGTGCTAAAATATCATTTAAAGATGAAATATCAGAAATATGATTTTGATCGAGGCTGATACTATTGGCATAACCAACATTAGGACCATCTGGCGCAATCGCAATGCTTAAGATGACGCCAATATCATCATTGTTTAATCCCGAATTATCAAGGTTTATCGTTGAAATCTTCTTGCCTTCTAAAGCAGCAATTGAACTTAGCGGATTGTTTCCAATTGATAAGTAACCGATGGCATCAAAATGAGCAAGTGCACTAATGTCTTCGATTTCATTGACACTTAACGTAATCATATCCATTTCAGTTTGTGGCATTTGATTTAAAAATGAAATATCGCTAATTTTATTTTGTGCTGCACCAAACGTTCTTAAATGAGCTAGGCTTGAAACAAACGAGATATCCGTTAAACCATTTTTTGTTAATAGTAGGGTTTCAAGATTATCCAATTGACCAATCCAACTAAAATCAGCACCGGCATAATGAGCTTCCGCAAACGTAATTGATAAGGATTCTAAGCTTGCCTTCGCATCAACAATAACTTCTAAATCCGTAACATGATCCCCTTTAATCTCAAGCGTTTTCAATACGGGATTGGTTCCAAGATTTGGACCAATTTCAATCGCATTCGCATTATTACGCAAAACGATATTTGATAATACCGGTAAATTTTTAATGGGTTCAAGGGATGTAACATTTGTATTTTGAATGGTAATGGTTTGAACATTAACAAGTTGATCAATTCCCGTTAAATCCGCTACAGACGCTTGATTAATGTCTAATATCGAAACGTTTAATAAGTCATTAGGGGTTAAGTCTTCAACCGCAACATTAACATTTGCAGCAATGATTTCACGGAGCGCAGCATCCGGTAATAAATCTTCTACCGTTCCTGCTTTTAAAATAGGCGTGACAGTGTTTTCTGAAGCTTCCAAAGCCATTAAAGGGGTAATCCCTGAGACAAGTAAACTTAATGCTGATGCAATCATAACCTTCTTTTTAATCATATATTATTCTCCTCTATACTTTAATTAGAAATATCATCAATACAAATAGAAAGCCTGGCTTCGAAAAAACACATTTTGAAAAACACAACCCCTTTCACATGATCAATGACCCCCTCTCATTTGTTTTTCAATTAAAAGTTGACTGATTGAAGTTAACGCGGAAACACGACCGCCCGTAACAGTTGAAACTATCACGGTATCTTTCAGACGGTCCACCCCAACGGTAAATGAGTCTGTAATGATAAGGGCGGCGGATGTTGGTTCAAAAACAAACTCAATCAACGATGGATTGTAGATATGACTTAATTCCGCCTGAATTTGGTCTCGTAAAATAAAATCATAAGCAAAATCCAAATAAATCGATACTTTTGGCAAATGAGTGGGTTTAAAAGGCATGGTGAGGGCCAAAAAATTCAGAAATGATTGGGGGAGCTCATACGAACTCAAGAGCGCTTCAACATTAATATCATGGACATTTGACTCAAATAGCGTTTGAAGCTGTTCATGCAACATCGATTCTCCGACCACGATATTTTCACACAGCGTGTAAATCACAAGCAACTCAGTCACATCCAGCGTCTCATTGGTCCAACCATAATAGGATGCAATTTGATGTTTGATGCGTTCCATAGTATGAACATGATCGATATCAGTTTGCATGTACAAATTAAGAATACGATCATGAACTTCTGAACTGTATAATGTTTGATTTAATTGGAACGTATCATGCAGAACTTGATCGATTGGAATATTAATGAAAGAGGCTTTATCTGTATTTATAAAAAGTGAGTATTGCCCCAACACCGATGTCGCATTTTGGTAATGACACTGAATCATCATTAGATCGGCCAAAGTAAATTGACGTGGCGTAAATAACTTAATAAAGCGGTAACTGTGATACAAGCAATTTAAAGGATGACCCGCAAGCACAATTGAATTTTCTTTCAAATCAAAACGCAAATCGTAGTTGGAAAACACATCATTAATTTCTTGAATGCGACGATAGGCCGTACTGCGCGAAATATGTAATGCGTCTTCGATCTTATTTAGGTGACAGTGTCCATCCGACCTAAAATCCTCTAAGATTTGCGAAATCATGGCCACACACTTACTTTGACTCGCATAAAACGCAAACATTTTATAAGCAATATTTCTTAAATAGTACTTTTCTTCTTGTTGAAGAGCACCGAGACTCTCATATTGAGTTCCCGTTACTTCGTAAACATCTTGCAAAACATCTTGAACAAGACGACTTTCATGGCGTTGTGAATAGAAGGTTTCTTGGGAACCCGATTTCAATGAAACGATCAATAATTCAAGTTTAAATTTTTCAGATTTATTCATCAATTCAATCATAGAATCCCCTCCTGTTTTTAGCCTATGGATTAAAAATTTAATGTAGTATATTAAGATGATAATACCATGTGATTGAACCTCACACTATGAAAATACATTTCACAGTACATCGGTAGTATTTCTGTAGCGTTATTTTATTATAGATATTCAACATGTGCGGTTCAATCTTTGTCTTGAAACGCCAAAAATTGTGACACAAAGACCTGAAAATGGAAAAAAACTCACAGAGACGTGGAGTTGTCAAACAAAAGTAGACATTAATAAAAAACTAGAAACCCTTATCCATTTTATATTGGATAGGGGTTTTGTAATTTAAACAGTAAGCAGGTCTTTCAAAATTGAAATAATGTACATATTCTTCGATAAAATTTTCAAAGTTATCTACGGACCAGTATTGATAATCACACGCCATTTCTGCTTTAATCCATCCATTTAATGATTCGATAATTGGATTATCTGTAGGTGTTCCAGCTCGCGACATAGATCTAATTATGTTATAATTTTCATGCGCTTTAGCGAAAGCTTTAGAGTGGTAGACAGCTCCTTGATCTGTGTGAA